>DDEX01000063.1 GCA_002336845.1 Rhodobacteraceae bacterium UBA1943 | reverse complement strand
GCCGGCCGAAAAGCCGGCGGAGGAAGCGGCCAAGGCCGAACCCGCCGCGGGCGGCCACGGCGAAGCCGGCAAGGGCGAAGCGGGCGAGGACGTGCCGCACATCGCCACGGCGGCGAACGGCATCGTGCTGCTCGATCCGATCACCAGCAACCTCGCTTATCCCTCGGAAAACCGTGTGCGCCTCGAAGTCGCGCTGATGTTCAAGGGCGCGCCTGACGTCAAGCTCGCCGAGGAAATCCACCAGGATATCATGGCCTATATGCGCACGGTCTCGCTCCAGCAGGTGCAGGGACCGCGTGGCTTCCAATATCTCCGGGAAGACCTGCAGGAGCGGGTTGACCTCAGGTCCGAAGGGCGCGTAACCAACGTCATGTTCCGGACCTTTGTGATCGAATGATTCGACCCCTTCTGACCTTCGTCGCCATGATGGCGATGACCGGTATGGCCTACGCCCAGCAGCAGCTTCAGCTGCCGGGCAACATTCTCAATGCGCCTATCGACGGGTCCGCCGCGTCCTGGATCATCCGCACCTTCGGGCTGCTCACCGTCCTTTCAGTCGCCCCCGGCATCCTGATCATGGTGACGAGCTTTCCGCGCTTCGTCATCGCCTTCTCGATCCTGCGCTCCGGCATGGGCCTTGCGACCACCCCGTCCAACATGATCCTCGTGTCGCTGGCGATGTTCATGACGTTCTACGTCATGGCGCCGACCTTCGACCGCGCCTGGCAGAACGGCGTCGAGCCGCTGATCGCCAACCAGATCGACGAGACCGAGGCGGCCAAGCGTATCGCCCAGCCCTTCCGTGAATTCATGGTCGCCAACACCCGCGACAAGGACATCGAGCTGTTCATATCGCTTGCCGAGGAGCGCGGTCAGAAGGTCGTCGAAGGCGATGTCGCGGATCTGCGCGTCGTCATTCCCGCCTTCATGATTTCGGAAATACGGCGCGGCTTCGAGATCGGCTTCCTCGTCGTTCTGCCCTTTCTCGTCATCGACCTGATTGTCGCCACCATCACCATGGCCATGGGCATGATGATGCTGCCGCCGACCTCGATTTCGCTGCCCTTCAAGATCCTGTTCTTCGTGCTTATCGACGGCTGGAATCTGCTTGTCGGCAGCCTTGTTCGGTCCTTCAGTTAGACCCTCTTAACCATACCGCTTTACCCGTCGTTCACCCTGTTTTTCAGTGGGTTGAATGCCCCTGTCCGATTTAAGAAGTTGGCAAGGAATGGCTGCGAATTTGAGCTCCACACGACGGGTTTGGTATCCCTCTGGATGTCTGGAGAAACCGAGTTGGCATGAAGCCGAACCGCCGTAACCGGTAAGTTTTCAGTCCGGTATGTCCCCACCAGTATTTCGTTCAAAGGGACAACTAGAAATGTCGAGCATTCTGACCAACACCTCCGCCCTGGCAGCACTCCAGACGCTGCGCACCATCAACAACGACATGGAAACGACGCAGAACCGCGTTTCGTCGGGTCAGCGCGTCAGCTCCGCAGCGGACAACGCCGCTTACTGGTCGATTGCGACCACCATGCGCTCCGACAATGCTGCCATGTCCGCCATCGAAGACGCTCTCGGTCTCGGCGCCGCAAAGGTCGACGTAGCCTATTCGGGTGTCGAAGCTTCGATCGACGTCATCAAGGAAATCAAGAAGAAGCTGGTTACCGCGACCGAGCAGGGCGTTGACCGCGCCAAGGTCGGCGAGGAAATCTCCCAGCTTCAGGACCAGCTGCGCTCCATCGGCGCCAGCGCTGCCTTCAACGGCGAAAACTGGCTGGCCGGCGGCTCTGCCGAAGCAACTGTCGTCACCGGCTTCACGCGCGGTTCCGACGGCACGGTCAAGGTAACGACCGCTTCCTACGATGCTGCCGCAAACTCGCTCTTCGGCGCCTACGACTCCTCCACGGGCGAAGTCGCAGACGGCGGCCTTCTCACGGAAATCCTCGCCATCGACCTGACCGCTGCGAGCACCGACGCTGAAGTTGCCGGCTTCCTCGACGACGTGGAAGACAACCTGGCCAAGACGCAGGAAGTCGGTTCGACCCTCGGTTCGCTGTCCATGCGTATCGGCCTGCAGGAAGACTTCGCTTCCAAGCTGTCCGACGCCCTCGACAAGGGTATCGGCCGTCTGGTCGACGCCGACATGAACGAGGAATCGACCCGCCTGAAGGCGCTGCAGACCCAGCAGCAGCTCGCTATCCAGTCGCTGTCGATCGCGAACTCCAACTCGCAGAACATCCTCTCGCTGTTCCGCTAATAGAACGACGGGAGACGGCGGGAAGGCTGACCCCGCCAGACCCCACGAAAAGGCCGCGTCCGGAAACGGGCGCGGCCTTTTTGCGTTTTTTTTACCCGTTAAAGACTTCCTTAACTTTATTGCGGTTTTCTTAGGCCATCGAAACGGTGGGTTAACCAAGAAACTTAACCGGTTAGCAGGCATGATGCTGACCACCGTTCCCCGGCCACATCCGGAATGCCCTCCTCAGTCAGCCATTCAAGGGGCACGCATCTCATGACCAGCATTCTGACCAACGTCGCGGCAATGTCCGCTCTCCAGACCCTGCGCACCATCGGCAACGACATGGAAACCACGCAGGGCCGCGTATCCTCCGGCATGCGCGTCGGCGAAGCCTCGGACAACGCCGCTTACTGGTCGATCGCGACCACCATGCGCTCCGACAACATGGCTCTCTCTGCCGTTCAGGACGCACTCGGCCTCGGCGCCGCGAAGGTCGATACCGCCTATGCCGGTATGGAAGCCGCCATCGACGTCGTGAAGGAAATGAAGAAGAAGGTCACGGCGGCTACCGAACAGGGTGTCGACAAGGCCAAGGTTCAGGAAGAAATCACGCAGCTCCAGCAGCAGCTCGTCTCGATCGCCTCCGGCGCTGCCTTCAACGGCCAGAACTGGCTGGTATTCGACAGCGTCGCTGCAGGCGCCGCCACCCCGCCGGTCCCGGCTGAAAAGACGATCGTTTCGGGCTTCGTCCGTGATGCTTCCGGCACGGTCAAGGTCAACACCACGACCTACACGCTCGATGAATTGACCGCCGACAGCCAGAACGTTCTGTTCGGCACCGTCGACACGACCGACCACACGCAGAGCGCTGGCGGTATCCTCGGTACGGCTGGTGACGACATCGACGCGACCGGTAACACCTACACCATCACCGACACGGTCGTGACGCTCGATATCTCGACCTTCGGCGACGCCGAAATGGCCGAAGCCCTGAACCTGACGGAAGCCGCGATCCAGCTCATGACGAAGGCTGCATCGCAGCTCGGCTCGATCTCCATGCGCATCGACCTGCAGGAGGACTTCGCCAACAAGCTGAGCGACGCCATCGACAGCGGTATCGGCCGCCTCGTCGACGCCGACATGAACGAAGAATCCACCCGCCTGAAGGCCCTTCAGACGCAGCAGCAGCTTGGCATCCAGTCGCTCTCGATCGCCAACTCCTCCGCAGAAGGCATCCTCACGCTCTTCCGTTAATCGGAAGGCGGGATCCAAATCCTTCAAAGGTTTCGCAAGGCCCCGGTTTTTCCGGGGCCTTCGCGTTTCTGGTGCAGGTCCGGCAGATGCTTTCTGCCGAAACGTCCCGATAACGAACCACTCAGAGCGGCGGATGCAGGAACGCCGGCATCTCCGCACCTTCGTGCTTGCGGGAAAGATAGAGGCGGGCGGTATCGAGCGCCTCGCGGATGGTCACGTCCATGTCGAGATAGCGGTAGGTGCCGAGGCGTCCGACGAAGGTGATGTTCTTCTCCCGGCCGGCGCGCGCCACATAGTCGGCGAGCTGCGCTTTTTCCTCGACGAGGCGGATCGGGTAATAGGGGATGTCTTCGGGGCCGCAGGTCCGCGAGAACTCCCGGTAGCAGACCGAACCCTTCGGGTCTTCCCAGGGCGAGAAATGCTTGTGCTCGGTGATGCGCGTATAGGGAACGGCCGCGTCCCCGTAGTTCATGACGGCACAGCCCTGGTAGTCGCCCTCATAGGTGAAGCGCTCGAAGTCGAGCGTACGGTAGCCGAGCCGGCCGTATTCGTGATCGAAATAGCCATCGAGCGGGCCCGAATAGAAGACGTGGCTGTAGCCTTCTGTCCGGTCGCGGCTGAAATCCGTCTCCAGGGTAACCGCTATACCGGGGTGGTCGAGGATGTGCTCGATCATCTCGGTATAGCCGTTTTCCGGCATGCCCTGGAATTTATGGAAGAAATAGTTGTCCTCGTAGTTGAAGCGTACGGGCAGGCGCTTGAGGATCGATGCCGGCAGCTCGGTCGGCGAGCAGCCCCACTGTTTCTGCGTATAGCCCTTGAAGAACGCTTCGTAGAGGTCGCGGCCGACAAAGCGCAGCGCCTGTTCCTCGAAGGTCTGGGGATCGGTGATCGTCTTGTCGGCCTGTTCCTCAAGGAAGGCGCGAGCCTCGTCGGGACGGAAGGTCTTGCCGAAGAACTGGTTGATCGTATGCAGGTTGATCGGCAGCGAATAGACCTGTCCGCCGCTCGTCGCCTTCACCCGGTTCTTGTAGGGCATGAAGGTCGTGAAACCGTTCACGTAATCCCAGACCTCGGCATCGTCGGTATGGAAGATATGCGGGCCATACACATGCACCATCACGCCGGTCGCTTCGTCGCGCACCGTATGGCAATTGCCGCCGATATGGTCCCTCGAATCGAGGATGTCGACCCGGTAGCCTTCCTGTGCGAGCTCACGCCCGATGACCGCGCCGGAAAGCCCGGCGCCGACGATGAGGATGTTTTCCTTCGTGCTCATGCTCTTCAACCCTGCATTCTAGGCGACCAGCGAATCAGCCGGCCGTTCCCGTCCAGAGACGAGCATCGGGCGAAAGCGGCGAATAGTCGTTCAGGCCTTCGAGCTCCTTGAGGTAACGCTGGCGATAGGCCTGCTCATCCTCGAACTCGATGCCGGCCGCGGCAAGCTCCGCACCGATCTCGTAATAGATGCCGAGATTGCGCAGGTCCGGCACGGGCGTTTCGCCGCGCTCGGCTTCACCCTGCATCTGCCAGTACAATTCCTCCAGCCGGCGAACAAGACCGTCTGTGTCGCGTAGCGCGCAGGTCTCGCGCTGGTCCTGCAGCGATTGACGGATGGCGGCGAGGCTTTCGGGGTTCCTTGCGAAGGAAACGGCCTTGCGCACATAGTCGTCCGGGCCGTCGCAGATGAGCTCGGGAATGCCGGCGGCCGAGACGATGCTGGCGCAGAAGCGCGAAGCGAAGCTCTTGCCCGGCACGGTCAGCACCGGCAACCCTTGAGTGATGGCGTCGGCGGCGGTGGAATGCGCGCCGTAGGGGAAGGTGTCGAGGAACAGATCGGCAAGGCCGATGCGAGCCAGATGGTCCGGGTTCTGCGTCTTGCCGGCGAAGATCAGACGGTCGGCGGAAACGCCGGTCTGCTCGGCCATCTGCTTGACGCGTTCGTTGACGCTGTCGTCGCCGACCAGAAGCCACAGCACGCTGCCCGGGGTCGCGAGCAGGATAGCCATCCAGCGGGCAAAGCAGGTCGCGGAAATCTTCTGCATGCCGTTGAAGCTGGCGAAGACGAACGCGTCTTCCGGCAGGCCGACGGAGGCGCGCGTCGGGCGCGGATTGACCACGCGCTTGCGGTCCACCGGCTGGTTGCAGGGAATGCGCAGCACCTTTTCCGTATAATACAGCTCGTTTTCCGGCGGCACGATATAGTCGTCGGCGATCATGTACTGGTGGAAGGGGCTGGCCATCGAGCCGGGATAGCCGCAGAAATTCACGATGACCGGCGCCGGCTTGTAGGCGAAGATCTGCGTGCGGGCATGTTTGGTATAGCCGTTGACGTCGATGAGCACGTCGATCTCGTCGGCAACGATCTGCTTTGCCGCGTCGAGATCGCTGAGCTTGGTGACGTCGCGCCAGTGATCGACGGACTGTTTGATGCGGGCCTGTGTGGCATCGTGCGGCGCCGGATCGCCGCAATAATAGGCGAAGATTTCGACCTTCGACTTGTCGTGCAGTTCTAGCACTTCGCTGAGCGCGAAACCGACGGCGTGCTGGCGCAGATCCGAAGAAACATAGCCGACGCGCAGGCGCTCGCCGGTGCCCGACTTCTGCCGAACCGGTTTGCGTTCGAAGCCGCGCGTATCCGGCCGGCCGACGACCGAATGGCAGTAGCGATGGGCCTTTGCCAGATGGAAGAGCGGATCATCCGTGTAGCAGGCGATCGTCATGGAGGACATCGCATCCATGAACTGCCGGCTGGTAATGTGGGCGGAAGGGCTGATGATAGGCCATTTGCACTGGCGCATGCGCAGCGAAATCCAGTGCTGGGCGGCTTCTGTGCGGTGCGGCTGCAATTCCATGGCCTGCCAAAGCGCGGCTTCCGCATCCTCCAGCTTGCCGGCGTTTTCGAGCACGCGGCCGATATGCTGGAGCACGATGAGACGATGGGCGATCTTGTCGGGCGTGACTCCTGCCGTCGCATCGACATAGCTGCGCCACTGCAGCACGGCCTGGCCTGTCAGTCCGCAATCTTCCAGCGCCCGGCCGAGATTGACATGGGCCTGGCCGAATTCCGGGCTGATCTTCAGGGCGGCGCGCAGCGCATTCAGCGTGCCCGCCATGTCGCCGGATTTCGAAAGCGAGACCGCGAAGTTGAAATAGGCAAGATGCAGGAGCGGGTTGGAATCGTTGAAGGCGATCCACGTCTTGTAGACTTCGATTGCCTGCGCTGTCTGGCCGGCCGCGGACATGCCCTCGGCAATCTGGAACAGTTCCGCAAGGGAAAGCTGTTGCGTGCGGGCACGAACCAGGACGGTGACGAACGCTGCATTCGGATCGGGAACGATGGGTGTGCTGACGGTCATGGACATCCTGCGGCAAGACGGCTTTTCGGCCGGGCGGTTGAACGACTCGCAATGCGATCGTCTGCCTTGTTAGCGCAGTTGACTTGCGTCGGGCTGGTCGCCTTGCCCTTGGCCGGGCAGGGGCGGCAAAGAAAAAGGCGGCGCGGTATGAACCGCGCCGCCCGATGTCGGGATGAGATGCCGGGATTAGACGGCGTTGTATGCTGCGATGATCGCTTCGACCTGTGCGCTGTTCATCGCGGCCATCTGCTGGCTGGTCAGAGCGCGAGCCTGGGCGGTGCTGAGGCCCGAGAGGTCCTCGGTCGACAGGCCGGACACCGCGTTGACGTTGATCGCGGCGAGATCGTCCGTGGAGAACGTCTTGATCTCGTCGGCGCTCATCACTTCCAGGGCCGCGGCGGAGAGGGCCTTGACCTGGTCGCTGGTCAGAGCTTCCACCTGGTTGGAGTCGAGCGCTTCGACCTGGGCCGTGGTCAGGGAGGTGATCTGCTTTGCCGTCAGAACCGCTACCTGGGCCGTGTCGAGGTCGGTGATGTTGAGGCCGGCCAGCTGCTTTGCCGTCAGGGCGACGATCTGGTCGCTCTTCAGGGCCTTGGTCTGGTCGGACGTCAGGTTGCTGATGTGGTCAGAGGACAGAGCCGCCAGCTGCTTTGCAGTCAGAGCCTTGATCTGATCCGAGTCGAGCTTGGTCAAAGCATCGTTGGCAAGGCCGGCGATGGCCTTGTCGCTGATGGAAGCGATCTCGGTCGAGGAGAACAGCTTCAGTTCGTCGGCGTCGATCGTGGCGAGGGCCGCAGAGGAGAGCGCCTGAACCTGCGTGCTGGTCAGAGCTTCCACCTGGTCGCTGCCAAGGGCTGCGATCTGGTCGGTGGTGAGAGCCGTGATCTGCTTCGCCGTCAGGACAGCGACCTGGGCCGTGTCGAGGTCAGCGATGTTGAGGCCGGCCAGCTGCTTGGCCGTCAGGGCGACGATCTGGTCGCTCTTCAGAGCCTTGGTCTGGTCGGAGGTCAGGCTGTTCATGTGCTCAGACGTCAGAGCCGTCAGCTGCTTTGCAGTGAGGGCCTTGATCTGATCCGAGTCGAGCTTCGTCAGGGCATCGGTGGCGAGGCCCGACATGGCCTTGTCGCTGATGGAGGCGATCTCGTCGGAGGAGAACAGCTTCAGTTCGTCGGCGTCGATCGTGGCGAGGGCAGCCGCGGAGAGCGACTTGACCTGCGTGCTGGTCAGGGCTTCCACCTGGCTGGAGTCGAGCGCAGCGAGCTGGTCGGTGGTCAGCGTCGTGATCTGCTTCGCCGTCAGGACAGCGACCTGGGCCGTGTCGAGGTCGGCGATGTTGAGGCCGGCCAGCTGCTTTGCCGTCAGGGCGACGATCTGGTCGCTCTTCAGGGCCTTGGTCTGGTCGGAGGTCAGGCTGTTCATGTGCTCAGACGTCAGAGCCGCCAGCTGCTTTGCAGTGAGAGCCTTGATCTGATCCGAGTCGAGCTTCGTCAGGGCGTCGGTGGCGAGGCCCGACATGGCCTTGTCGCTGATGGAGGCGATCTCGTCGGAGGAGAACAGCTTCAGCTCGTCGGCGTCGATCGTAGCGAGGGCAGCCGCGGAGAGCGACTTGACCTGCGTGCTGGTCAGGGCTTCCACCTGGCTGGAGTCGAGCGCAGCGAGCTGCGTCGTCGTCAGGGTGGTGATCTGCTTTGCGGTCAGAACCGCAACCTGAGCCGTGTCGAGGTCAGCGATGTTGAGGCCGGCCAGCTGCTTGGCGGTGAGGGCGACGATCTGGTCGCTCTTCAGAGCCTTGGTCTGGTCGGAGGTCAGGCTGCTGACATGGTCAGAGGACAGGGCTGCGATCTGCTTTGCGGTGAGAGCCTTGATCTGGTCGGAGTCGAGCTTCGTCAGGGCATCGTTGGCAAGTCCGGAAATGGCCTTGTCGCTGATGGAGGCGATCTCGTCGGAGGAGAACAGCTTCAGCTCGTCGGCGTCGATCGTTGCAAGAGCGGCAGCCGAGAGGGACTTGACCTGCGTGCTGGTCAGGGCTTCCACCTGGCTGGAGTCGAGCGCAGCGAGCTGGGTCGTCGTCAGAGCCGTGATCTGCTTAGCCGTCAGAACCGCTACCTGAGCCGTGTCGAGGTCTGCGATGTTGAGACCGGCCAGCTGCTTGGTCGTCAGGGCGACGATCTGGTCGCTCTTCAGGGCCTTCGTCTGGTCGGAGGTCAGGTTGCTGACATGGTCAGAAGACAGGGCGGCGATCTGCTTTGCAGTGAGAGCCTTGATCTGATCCGAGTCGAGCTTCGTCAGGGCGTCGGTGGCGAGGCCGGCGATGGCCTTGTCGCTGATGGAAGCGATCTCGTCGGAGGAGAACAGCTTCAGCTCGTCGGCGTCGATCGTAGCGAGGGCAGCCGCGGAGAGCGACTTGACCTGCGTGCTGGTCAGGGCTTCCACCTGGTCGCTGCCAAGGGCGGCGATCTGGTCGGTGGTGAGCGCCGTGATCTGCTTGGCCGTCAGGACAGCGACCTGAGCCGTGTCGAGGTCGGCGATGTTGAGGCCAGCCAGCTGCTTTGCCGTCAGGGCGACGATCTGGTCGCTCTTCAGGGCCTTGGTCTGGTCGGACGTCAGGCTGTTGATGTGAGCGGAGGACAGAGCCGTCAGCTGCTTGGCGGTGAGGGCCTTGACCTGATCTGAGTCTAGCTTCGTCAGGGCATCGGTGGCGAGACCGGAGATGGCCTTGTCGCTGATGGAGGCGATCTCGTCAGAGGTGAAGAGCTTCAGTTCGTCGGCGTCAAGGGTACCGAGAGCGGAAGCGCCGAGCGCCTTGGTCTGCGTGCTGGTCAGGGCCTGGAGCTGGTCGGTGCTGAAGGCGGCGACCTGATCCGAGGTGAGCGCCGTCAGCTGCTTTGCGGTGAGAACGGCGACCTGATCGGTGCTGAGCTTGGAGACGTCGAAGCCGGCCAGCTGCTTGGCGGTGAGTGCGACGATCTGGTCGCTCTTCAGCGAGCCGAACTGGGTGCTGTCGAGACCGGCAAGGTGGTCGGTGGAAAGCGCTGCGACCTGTTTGGCAGTAAGGGCGCGCAGCTGGTCGGAATCGAGGCCCGCCAGCGCGCCGCCGTCGAGGCCGCCGATGGAACGGACGCTGATCGCGCCGATTTCTTCGGAGGTGAAGAGCTTCAGTTCATCGGAATCGATGGTCGTGAAGGCGTCGAAGCCGAGGGCTGCGATCTGCGTGCTGGTCAGCGCGCTGATGTGGTCGGTCTTGAGGCCGGCAACCTGTCCGGAGGTGAGCGCGCCAACCTGCTTTGCGGTCAGGCCGGAGATGCGGCCCGAATCCACGGCGGCGAGCAGGTCGGGGTCGAGACCCGCGATTGCGCCGACCGAGATTGCGCCGAGCTGGGTCGAATCCAACGCCGCGATGTTCGTGGAGGAGAAAGCGTTGAGCTGCGTGGAGCTGAAGGCCGCAAGCTGGGCTTTGCTCAGCGCGGCCATGTCCTCGGTATTCAGCGCCTGGATCGCAGTGCTCGAAAGGCTGCGGATCTGGGTGACAGTGAGATTCGTAACGATTGAAGTCATGAACGCGCCCTTGATGGTTGGCTGACGGCAGACGTCAGGTCCCCGCGGGCTGGCAAGGATCGGCACGATCCTCTGCTGTCTACCCGGCGCGTCCTGCGCTTGCTTCAGTGTTCGAGATCCGCTCGGGCCCGGCATTGATTGCGCAATTCGGGCGTCCAGACGGACGTAACGATGTTTTCATGGAACATGGCTCGAACGAGCCAGCGCATTGGAAGGGCATCATGCGCGGAGCCTTGGACGGCCCCGATCCCTACGCCATTGGTCGCACAATGCCTACATTGGCTGTGCTGTTTCGGAACGATCCGCTTTCCGGCTGCATATCGCCACGGATAGTCCTTTCGACCGGAACCATTTCTAAATCGGCAACTTTTAATTTTAGGTTAATATCCAATTCCCCGGTTGTATTTCAAAGGCGGCCTTGCCGGTTGCAGCGTCCGGTGGTGTGCCCCCCTCAGATCTGGCCATGAAAAATATACGGAATCTTCATTTTCCTTTACGCTTCCTTAATGGTGTTAACCATTTGTTAACCATTCGACGTTAACTCTTCATTAAGAACGATGGATCGGCGCCCAGGGCAAACGGGTGGCGCCGCAAGCATGAAGCGCTCTCCTCGTTACCGGTCTCCCGCTTACTCCGGCATGTCCCCCGACACACCTTCCAGGGTAAGTAAAATGACCAGCATCCTGACCAACTCCGCGGCCATGGCCGCGCTGCAGACCCTCCGTTCCATCGACAATGGTCTCGAAACGACGCAAGCGCGCGTCTCCTCCGGCCTTCGCGTCGAAACCGCAGCCGACAACGCCGCCTACTGGTCGATCGCCACGACCATGCGCTCGGACAACCGCGCGATCTCGACCGTCGCCGACGCGCTCGGCCTCGGCGCCGCGAAGGTCGACACCGCCTATACGTCGCTGGAAAACGTCATCGACGTGATGAGCGAGATCAAGGCCAAGCTCGTCGCCGCGCGCGAGCCGGGTGTCGACAAGACCAAGATCAACGATGAAATCAAGGAACTGAAGAACCAGCTCGTCTCGGCCGCTCAGTCGGCATCCTTCTCCGGCGAAAACTGGCTTTATAATACGGGACTGGATCCGCTCGGCGTCAAATCCGTCGTCGCCTCCTTCGTGCGCAGCGCCGACGGCAACGTCAAGGTCGCGACGCTCGACTTCGATACCGCGAATTCCGTGCTGATCGACATCGAGGATCCGGACCGCGGCTACCTGACGATGTCCGTGGATGCCTCGCTGCATACGAGCGATCCGGCCGTAACGGGTGACTACTACCTGATCGATATGGGCGGCGGAGCGACGGGCGACGAGATCGCGATAGACAACAGCACCGACTACGCCACGTTGGACGCGATGATCAGCGTCACGGACTTCATCCTCAAGGAACTGACGAACGCCGCTTCCACGCTCGGCGCCATCACCACGCGCATCGAGATGCAGGAAAGCTTCGTGGCGACGCTCGGCGACGTGATCGACAAGGGCATCGGCCGTCTGGTCGACGCCGACATGAACGAGGAATCGACCCGCCTGAAGGCGCTGCAGACCCAGCAGCAGCTCGGCATCCAGTCGCTCTCGATCGCCAATTCGAGCGCCGAGAACATCCTCCAGCTCTTCCGCCAGTAAGGCGAAGAGGCTTTCCAAACCGCCCGGCCGTTGGTCATCGGCCGGGACGGGCGGTTGGGCCGCGCGATTTGCCCTGGCGCGGCCCAACACCCTTCATCTTCATCCTCGCACAAGTTTGAACCCCTAGATTCGATGGCACGATCAGGAAGATTGTGTGCCTTTCGCCTTCCGGAAGGCGCTGTGTCCGGGGAGACAGGTCAGCGGTGTTGTCAGGTTCCAGTGTTTTCGAGAGCGAGCGTTCATGTGGTCCGCGGCCAAGACGGCGGACCTCGTCGGCGTTTGCCCGGCACGAGATGCAGGGAGAAGGCGCGTGAGTGCGCAACTTGCCCGCTACCTGAAGGATTTCGGCACGCCGCCCCGCGCGGCGGCTCCCACCTTTCAGCCGCCGAGTTTCGCGCAGGAGGAGACCGGCGCGGCTGCCGAGGCTTTCACGATGCCGCTCGCTTTACCGCCCGTGGACGTGGAAGCCGAACGGGCCACCGCCTTCGCGGATGGCCGGGCGGACGCCGAGGCCGAGCTCGTTGCGAAGCACGAAGCGGCGATGACCGCGCTGAAGGACGAACACAAGGCCGAACTCGACGCGCTGAAGGCGCGCTACGAGCAGGAATATGCGCAGGCGCTCGCCGAGCGGTTCTCGATCCTGATGGGCGAGGTTTCCGATGTCGTCGCCGCTCAGGCCGCTCAGGTGCTGGCGCCTGTCATGAACGAGGTGCTGGCCAAGGGCGCGGTCGCGGATCTTGCCCGCGTGATAACCGAGGGTCTTCAGGACGGCGAAGGCGTGACGCTTACGGTAAAGGGGCCGGCAAACCTCTTCGAGCAGTTGAAAGCGCGTTTCGAGGAACCGGCGCCGGTTTTCCGGCACGTCGAAACGCAGGATGTCGATCTGACGGTGGAGTATGGCGACACCGTCCTGGTAACACGGATGGCGGCCTGGGCTGACACCGTACGCAAGGTGCTTGCATGAGCGAAGGCGAAAATCACCACCACGGCAAGAACGAGATCATCATCGTCAAGCGCCATGGCGATCACGACGGCGATCACCATTCGGCCGCCTGGAAGATCGCCTATGCCGACTTCATGACGGCGATGATGGCGTTCTTCCTCGTCATGTGGCTCGTCAACGCCGCCAACGAAGAGACGAAGGCCTCCGTCGCCTCCTATTTCAATCCGATCAAGCTGACCGACGACAAGCCGGCCGACAAGTCTGTCAAGAAGCCCGCCAACAGCGCGGAAGGCGAGGCGACGCAGGACAAGTCCAAGGAACAGGGCCAGAAGCAGGCCGCTGGCAACGGCGCCGAGAACGGCAAGGACGAAAGCACCTCGGCCGGCGAGGAGACGCAGTATTCCGAGGCGAACTTCTTCGAGAACCCCTATTCGGTGCTCTCCGAGATTGCGCAGGAAGTTGGCCAGCAGGCGAATGTGAGCGCCAAGGGCGAGGGCGGTGCGGCCAATTCCGGCCCGGCCACCGGCGCCAATGGCGGCGAAGCTTACCGCGACCCGTTCGATCCGGACTTCTGGACGCAGCAGGTGCAAATCTCCGAAGCCACCGAAGCTGGCAGCGAGGGCAAGACCAGCCAGCAGGTCGCCGTCGCCAGCGACAAGACCGTGCAGGAAGCGCTCGCCAAGGAGGAGGCCGAAAAGGCAGAGTCCGAGAAAACCGAGGCGGAGAAAGCCGAGGCGGAGAAGGTCGCCGAGACGGCCAAGGCCAAGGAAGAGGCGGATGCCACGGAGTTGAAGGCGCAGATCACCAAAGAGATCGGCACGCTCGGCAAGCTGGCCGAAGGCCTCAGCGTGACGCCCGCCGAAGGGGGGCTGCTCGTCAGCCTCACGGACCAGATGGACACGCCCATGTTCAATGTCGGCTCGGCGCTGCCCAAGCGCGAGATGGTGCTGGCCATGGAGAAGATCGGCAAGATCCTCGAAGGCCGCAACGGCGCCATCGCCATCCGCGGCCATACGGACGGCCGGCCTTTCGCCGGCGGCAAAAACGACAACTGGCGCCTTTCCATGGACCGCGCGCAGAGCGCCTATTATATGCTGGTGCGCGGCGGGCTCGAGGAAAAGCGCGTGAGCCAGGTCTCCGGCTTTGCCGATCGCCGTCTCAAGATCGCCAACGATCCGATGGCCGACGCCAACCGCCGCATCGAAATCCTCATCCAGGCTGAGGGCGGCTGATCGATGGGTCTCCTGCGGCGCCTCTTCCTGACGGGTACGGTTCTTGGCACGGCGCTCTGCGCCGGCGCGCCTTTGCGTGCGCAAAACCCCGACGACCTTGCGCCGTATAAGATGATCCGCTCGCTGCAATATGTGCAGGACACCGTGGCACTCGGTGATCATTCGGCGATGGAGATGCAGCGTTTTCTGCTTTCCACCATCGACGAAAGGCTCCGCACGGCCGAATCCGCGATCTTCGACGATCCGCGCAATGTGGACGCCGCGCTCGTCTATGCCATGAGCGGCGGCAATCCGCAGACGCTGGAGCTTCTCATCCGCAAGGATGTCGACGGACATTTCGATTCCCGCCTTACCGATGCGCTGCGCGGTTATCTCTCGGGCCGTGGCACCCAGAGCGTGCGGTCGCTCGCCGAAATATTCCCGGAATACAAGCGGTCCCGCGTCGGACCCTATCTCGCGCTCGTTTCGGCCAATTCGGTGCTGCGCAAGGATCCCGCGCTGGCACTGACCTATTTCGACTGGGCAAGGCTCGTGGCGCCCGGCACCATCGTCGAGGAGGCGGCGCTGCGCCGCTCCATCTATATCGCCGGCGAAAACGGCTGGACGGAAAAGAGCATGCAATATGCGAACCGCTATGCGCGCCGCTATCTGCGTTCGCCCTATGCCAGCCAGTTCGCCGATCTGTTCGTAAAGCTCGCCGTCGATCATTTCGATGCGCTGAAGGAAGAGGATATCCTTGAGGTTCTCTCCTTCATGGATGTGCCTCGCCAGCGTGAGGTCTATCTGCGCATGGCACGCCTTGCGGCCATCACGGGCAAGAACAAGCTCGCGACGCTGGCCGCAACGCGGGCGCAACTGCTGTCGGAAGACGGCGAAAGCGTTCCGAAGGTGCTGGCGGACCTCTATTCGGGGCTTGCTTCCGTGCCGTCGGCCGACGTCGCCTCGGCGATGCAAGCCATCGCGGCCATTCCGGACGACAAGCTTTCGGCCAAGGACCGCGCCCTGAAGGCGGCGGCGCGCGCGGTGGCCGAGGAAGTGTTGCGCGTGCCCGAGGGCGGGGCGACGCAGGCCGCTGTTCCCGAAACGGAAACGGCCCTTCCGGCAGAGGGGAAGGACCCCTCCTATGAAGGATTGAACCAGGCCGAGATGGCCGACAGGGCGATGGACCCGCGCGCGGGCGCCGAGGAGGCACCGGTCGCGGTCGCCGAGCCCGAGACGAAAAAGAAAGAGCAGGAAGCGAACGCGGGCATCGACCCGGCCTTCGACACCTTCGTGTCGAGCGGCCGTTCGAAGCTGGACGAGATCGACGCGCTCTTGAAAGGAGAAGGCAGTTGAGCACCATCGGCGGCAACATACCGAGCGTCCTTCAGGGACAGGCACCCACCAAGGGCAAGGCCGGGCAGGGCAAGGCCACGGACGAGAAGGGTGACTTCGCCCATACGATCGCCAATCTGCAGGGCCGGGAAGGCGAGGGCGGCCGCAAGGGCGGGCGCATCTCGATTTCCGCGACGACGCGTGGCGCGGCCGAGACCGAGCAGGCTGGCGAAACGCGCAAGACCGGCCTGCGAGACATGGCCGCGCTGGCGGAGGCCTTGAGCGAGGCCGGCAACGACGCCGCAAAGAAGGACAAGACGCCCTTCGAGGAGCGGGCTGCCGCGCTTGCGGGCGCCAATCGCAAGAACCACGGCGAGAGCAAAGCGCAGAACGCCGATGATGCTGCCGACGGCGAGATCGAAGGTGAAGGCGATGCCGGGGAGACGGCGACGGATGTCGGCAATCTCCTGGAGATGCTGGCGGCACCGATCGCCACTCCTCATGCGGTCGTCGTCGACGGCGCGGCCGCCAAGGCCGCTTCCGGCAACGTAGAGGGTGTCAAGGCGCAGGCCGGCGGCAAGGCCCCGAAGGCCGAGGGCGGCGAGAACGCGAAGGCCGGCGCGGCGGTGTCCGCCGATGCAGCCGATGCTGGCGACCAGCCGCAATCGGAGACCGACCAGCTCTTCCGGCTGATCCGCGCCGACGGCAAGGGCCGCGAACTCGACATGAGCATTTCCGGCGCGGGCGACCGCGCCAGCGTGCGCGATGCCAGCCCCAACGCAGCCAAGGGCGAGACCGTGACCGTGGTCGATGCGCGCCGCTATATCGGCCTTGCGCAGACCGGCAATGCGGGCGCCGTGACGAGCGCCATCACGCAGGACCCGAACTGGGCCGCCTCGCTCGGCTCCACCGGCAGCCTCAGTCATTCGGAAGCGGCGGTGACGGGCAAGGTCGTCAACACGCTGAAGATCCAGATGCACCCGATCGAGCTCGGCCTCGTGACGGCGACGCTGCGGCTGCAGGGCGAGGAGCTCGTCGTCTCGCTGCAGGTGGAGACGGGCGAGGCCTATCGCCAGCTCAAGGACGACCAGGACGCCATCGTCAAGGCACTGCGCGGCCATGGCTTTGCCGTCGATCAGGTGAGCGTCCAGCTTGCGCCTGCCGACCGCAGCGCCGGCTCGCAGCAGCAGGGCGACGGGCAGTCCCAGCAACAGCAGCAGTTCTCCAGCCAGCCGCAGGCCCGTGAGGGCGGCAGCGGCCGCCAGGGCGGCAATGGCGAGGGCACAGGCAATTTCGCAGGCGAAGGAACGTCCCATGAAGGCAACACGTCGGAAACCGCTCCTGGCCTTTCTGGCGGTCAGCCTGTGCGCTCTGGCGGCGTCTATCTCTGACGCGGCAGCTTCGACGGGAAGCTGCGAGCGGGAAATCCTCGCGGCGGCCGCCAAATACGATATCCCGGCCGGTATCCTCTATTCCGTCGGTCTCACCGAGACCGGCCGGAAGGGATCGCTGCAGCCCTATGCGATGAACATCGAAGGCAAGGCCTTTTTCGGCCGCAGCCGCGAGGATGCCCTGCAGGCATTCGAGGCGGCGCGGGCGCAGGGCGCCAAGCTGATCGATCTCGGCTGCATGCAGATCAACCATCATTTCCACGGCGACCAGTTCCGGTCGGCCGCCGAAATGTTCGACCCGCGCAAGAACGTCGAGTATGCGGCGTCGTTCCTTGCGCGTCTCCACGCCAGGCATGAGACCTGGACCATGGCGGTCGCGCGCTATCACGCCGGCCCCAACAACGACCCCGCGCAGAAGCGTTACGTCTGCCGCGTGATCGCCAACCTGGTGGCGACGGGCTATGGAAGCTGGACGGCGAACGCGAAACAGTTCTGTCAGTAATTCTATTAAAAGTTGAAATTTCGAGTGCTGAGGGACCTGTGCCGTAATGTGGCAGGAATGCGCCCGCTTTTGGCATGACAAGGCGCGCCGTTAACCTTTGTTAACTTTTCCACCGTAAAATTGTGGCGAGATTTGCCATTAGCTACTATATGTAGACCAAATCGGCACGAAATTCTTAATCAACTGTTAAATTCACCCAGTCACTTCCTCTAGTTGCCGGTGATTCGCCCGATTCGTACCACTGCCTGAACGAAGCACCACACTGATTCGGAGGCGGACGAATGATCGTAGTGGTTGATGAGCGCGAGCTCGTTAAGGACGGCTATACTTCTCTTTTTGGTCGCGAGGGCGTGCCCTCGACGGGGTTCGACCCCCGTGAATTCGGCGAGTGGGTGAACACCGCCGCCGATTCGGACATCGATGCGGTCGAGGCATTCCTGATCGGTCAGGGCCAGCTCTCGATGGAGCTGCCGCGTGCGATCCGTGATCGCTCGCAGGCCCCTGTCATCGCGGTCAGCGACACACCCTCGCTCGAAACCACCCTTGCGCTGTTCGACAGCGGCGTCGACGACGTCGTGCGCAAGCCGGTTCATCCCCGTGAGATCCTGGCCCGTGCGGCGGCCATCCGGCGTCGCTTGAAGGCGCTCGCCAACCACACAGACATCGGCCCGATCCGTGTCTTCTCGGATGGACGCGACCCGGAAATTTCCGGCGACGTCTTCCCGCTGCCGCGCCGCGAGCGCCGCATCCTGGAATATTTGGTCGCCAACCGCGGCCGCCGTCTTTCCAAGACCCAGATCTTCAACGCGATCTACGGCATCTTCGACGAGGACGTCGAGGAGAACGTGGTGGAAAGCCACATCAGCAAGCTGCGCAAGAAGCTGCGCAAGAAGCTCGGTTTCGACCCGATCGATTCCAAGCGCTTCCTTGGCTACTGCATCGACTGGCAGAGCTGAAAAAGTTTGTGATCTGGTGGGGAAGGCGGACCCCGCCAGATCATTTTGCAGCCAGCTTCACGCAAGGCCCGTCCCATAGGGTCGTAGTGACGAGACGAACGGGGATTTGACATGAGTCTTTACGGCACGATGAGAACGGGTGTTTCCGGCATGAATGCACAGGCGAACCGCCTGAGCACGGTCGCCGACAACATCGCCAATGCGAACACGACGGGCTACAAGAAGGCCTCGACCCAGTTCTCCTCGCTGATCCTGCCCTCCACCGGTGGCGCCTACAATTCGGGCGGCGTGACCACGGATGTGCGCTATTCGATTTCGGCGCAGGGCACCTTCACCTATACGACGTCCTCGACGGACCTTGCCATCAACGGCCAGGGCTTCTTCATCGTGCAGGGCGCTGACGGTCAGGAGTACCTGACCCGCGCCGGCGCCTTCACCCCGATGGACGACGGCTCGCTGCAGAACTCCGCCGGCTTCACGCTGATGGGCTATCCCTATTCCTCGACCGAGGACCCGACGATCGTCGTCAACGGCTTCGATGGCCTTCAGGAAATCAACCTGTCCTCCGGCGAACTCAACGCCAAGGGTTCGTTGAACGGTATCCTTGACGTCAACCTGCCTTCTAACGCGGCGAACCTCACCGAAAAGAAGACGTCGCTCAAGGCCTATGACAGCCAGGGCAACTCGCGTCTCATTGAGTTCACCTACACCAAGACGGGTGACAATGCCTGGGAAGTCGAAGCTGTCTATGACGGTACGACGGTTGCTGGCCCCATTGCGATGACCTTCGACGTGGACGGCAAGTTGCTCACCCCGTCGCCGGCGACGATCACCACGACGGCCCAGACGCCCGGCGGTGCAGAACTCGCCGCGCTGACGATCAGCATCGGCTCCACCACGCAGCTCGCTGCCGAATTCGGCGTCTCCAACGGCAAGATCGACGGTAACGCGGCCAGCAAGGTCACCGGCTACGAGATCACCGACGACGGCGTGCTTTCGCTGAAATATTCCAACGGCGAACTCAGCCCGAAGTACCGCATCGCGCTGGCTTCCGTGCAGAGCCCGGACAACCTGAAGCCGCTGCCCGGCAACGTCTATTCGCAGAGCAACGATTCGGGCGTCATCGTCATGGGCTATGCCGGCACCACCGGCTACGGCAGCATCAAGTCCGGCGCGCTGGAAGATTCCAACGTCGATATCGCCGAGGAACTGACGGGCATGATCGAATCGCAGCGTAACTACACGGCGAATTCGAAGGTGTTCCAGACCGGTTCGGAACTCATGGAAGTTCTCGTCAACCTGAAGAGATAAGGCGGCGTAAGCCGGCACGCAGTCGAGAGTTAGGTAAATCCGATGTCGCTTTCCACAGCAATGAAGACCGCTCAGTCGAGCTTTTCGAACATAGGCCTGCAGTCGGCCGTTGCGTCGAAGAACATTGCCAATGCAAGCAACACGGCCTATGCACGCCGCTCGGCGATCCTCGCCACGGCCACGTCGGGTGCCACTGTCGTCGAAACGCAGCGTGCGCAGAACGAGGCTCTGCTGAAGCAGAACCTGCTCTCCATCTCCAAGACGGCCGGGCAGGACACGCTCCTGAGCGGCCTCACCAGCATGAAGATGATGCTCGGCGGCGAGGACTACGAACTCGCCCCGTCCACCTATCTCTCCAAGCTGCGCGACAATCTTCAGGCCTTCGCCGACAAGCCGAACGAAGTCTCGCTCGCCGAGACGGTCGTATCGGACGCCATCGACGTCGCCAACTCGCTCAACAGCACGTCTCAGGCGCTGCAGAAGCTGCGCGGTGAAGCGGACGCGGATATTGCGACGGCCGTAACGGAACTCAACCGTCTGCTCGTCGAGTTCAAGACCTACAACGACCAGGTCAAGCAGGGCACTGCGGCCGGCACGGACGTCAACGACGCGCTCGACCAGCGCGACAAGCTGCTGACCCAGATTTCCAGCATCGTCGGCGTCAGCACGCTGACCCGCAAGAACAACGATCTCGCGCTCTACACCAGCGACGGTACCGTTCTGTTCGAGACCGAGGCGCGCACCGTCAGCTTCACTGCTACGCCGACATACACGGCGACCGTCACCGGCCAGGAAGTCCTGATCGACGGCGTGCCCGTGCAGATGGGCACTGGCGGCAATACGAGCGCGCAGGGTTCCATCGCCGCGCTGCTCCAGATCCGTGACCATACCGCACCGACATTCCAGGCGCAGCTCGACGAGATGTCCCGCGGCCTGATCAACATGTTCTCCGAGACCATCGCCGCGCCCCCCGGCAAGGCGGACGGTCTTTTCGTGCGCAATGGCGTGGGAGTTGGCGACGATTTCTCCACCGTCGCCGTAGTGCCGGGCCTTTCCACCGTTATCAAGGTGAACCCGGCCGTCATCACCAGCCAGGGCGGCAACGCCATGCTGCTGCGCGACGGTATCAACGACACCTTCAACATCGGCAACAATGCCAGCTTCTCGGAGCTGTTGAAGACCTATACGGCGGCCTTCGAAACGCCCACCGACTTCGATGCGGCGGCGGCGATCGACACGACCGCGACGGTGCTTGCCTTCTCGACCGGTTCGGTTGGCTGGCTGGAGCAGATCCGCAGTGCGGCGACCACGGCCGGCGACGACAAGTCGGCGCTGCTCGGCCGCACGCAGGAAGCGCTCCTCAATGTCACGGCCGTCAGCCTCGACGAGGAACTCGCTCTGCTTCTCGATCTCGAACAGTCCTACAAGGCGTCGGCAAAACTCGTATCGGCGGTCGATGAGATGATCACCGCGCTTCTCCAGGCGGCGGGCTAAGCTATGAAGGCCTCTTTCGTTTCAAATATGTCCCTCCAGAACGCGATGCGCCTGACGGTGTCGAGCGCGCAGAAGGAGATGCTGCAGGTCCAGGAAGAATCCGTCACGGGCCGTCATTCGGACGTCGGCGCCGTGCTGGGCGCCAAGACCGCCCGCACGCTGAACCTGCACCGCGACCTGCAACGCATGGAATCGCTGAAGAGCACCAACGCGCTGACGACGCAGCGCCTTGCCGCCTCCCAGCAGGCGCTCGGCCAGATGTCGAACGCGGCGAACGACGCCATGGGCGTCCTGATCGCGCTGTCGGGCATCACCTCGGCCGACCAGCTGGATCTTGCGAAGAAGAACCTCGGCGACGCGCTGTCGATCTTCACGGCTGCCGCCAATACCTCCTTCAGCGGCGAATATCTGTTCGCCGGCATCAATTCCGATGTGATGCCGCTCAAGGATTACTTCGAGGGCATTCCGTGTTCGGATGCGAAAGCCTCGTTCGACGCCGCGTTCCTCGCCCATTTCGGCTTCGACCAGACGGACCCGGCCGTTTCGGGCATCACGGCCGCCGACATGCAGTCCTTTATCGACGGGCTCGAAACGGACTATATGAGCATCAGCTGGGAAACGGACTGGTCGAACGCATCGAACGAGAACATGGAGAGCCGCGTCAGCACCTCCGAAACGGTGCAAAGCTCGACCAACACCAATGTCACCGGCATGCGCAACATGGCGCTGGGCCTCATTCTCGGCCAGGAACTGCTGGCGCTCGACATTCCCGAAGCGGCCCGCAAGACCGTCAGCGACGCGGCGATCGACTATATGGGCCGGGCGATCTCGGGCATCGACGGCGAGCGTTCCAAGCTCGGTATTTCCGAAGCGCGCGTAACCCAGGCCAATACCTCGCTCAACGCGCAGCTCACCATTTTGAGCACCAGCATCAAGGACATGGAAGGGATCGATACCTACGAGGCGGCAACGCGCGTGACCACGCTCGAATCGCAGCTTTCTCTCGCCTACACGCTGACCTCGCGGATCCAGAAGCTGAGCCTGCTGAATTACCTCTGATGAACAGAGGATACGGACACACATGAAGGATGTCTGAATGTACCAGTTTTCATATGCCGAGATCATGGAGGAGGGCGTTGCCGTCTCGAAAGATCGAGAACGGCAGGTTCTCGAGCGATCGATCGTGCTTTTGAACGCAGCCGTGGCGTCCGGCGCAAACTACGGCAAGGAAGCGGTCGAGGCGGTCTATTACACGCGCCGCGTCTGGATCCGCTTCATCGAGGATCTCGGCAATCCGGAAAACCAGCTCGAAGACGAACTGCGGGCCAATCTGATCTCCATTGCAATCTGGATACTCAAGGAAATCGAACGGATCCGCAAACGCGAATCCACCAATTTCCAGGGCATCATCGACATCACAACCATCATCAAGGATGGAATCAAATGAAAAGTACGCTGCGTATATCGCTGAAGTCCGGGGAACGCATTTTCGTCAACGGCGCCGTTCTGAGGGTCGACCGCAAGGTGGCGGTCGAGTTTCTCAACGACGTGACCTTCCTTCTGGAAAACCACGTCCTGCAGCCCGAACAGGCGACGACGCCTCTTCGCCAGCTCTATTTCATCGCACAGATGTCGCTGATCAACCCGGAAGGCGCCGAGCAGTCGATCGCCATGTTCCGCAAGTCGGTCATCATGCTCTTGTCCTGCTTCAAGAACGAGGAAGTGCTGGCCGAACTGAAGCGCGTCGACGCGCTCGTCACGCAGGGCCGTGCCTTCGAGGCGCTGAAGGCCATCCGCGGGCTCTACCCGATCGAGGACCGTATCCTCAACAACCAGGAAATGGCGCCGGCTACCATCGAACAGATCCGCAGGGAGATCGCACCATGGTAACGACCAATCCCGTTGGCGCCGCGACGTCCTCCGGCTATACGCCGACCGTCACGGGTGCAGATTCCGGCACGGACTCCAAGAGTGCGACGCTGAACTACGAAAGCTTCCTCAAGCTGCTCGTGGCGCAGATGAAGAACCAGGACCCGACCGAGCCGATGGACGCGGCCCAGCAGATGGCGCAGCTGGCGACCTTCTCGCAGGTCGAGCAGACCATCAAGACGAACAAGAACCTGGAAAGCCTGCTCCAGCGTACGTCGCTGCAGGAAGCCAATTCGGTCATCGGCCGCACCGTCACCAGCGAGGACGGCAAGGTCACTGGCGTCGTCAAGGAGGTGACGCTATACAATGACGGTATCGTGGCAAAGCTTGATTCGGGCGAAAAACTCGTCATCGGACCGGGCGTGATGATAAGCGAAACCAAATCGTGAATGAAGCTGACGCCCTCGACATAGCGCAGGCAGCCATCTGGACGGTCGTCATGGCCTCCGGCCCGGCTGTCGCTGCCGCCATGATCGTGGGCGTCGCCATCGCCTTCGTGCAGGCGTTGACCCAGGTGCAGGAAATGACCCTCACCTTCGTTCCGAAGATCCTGGCGATCTTCGTGACCATTGCCATCTCGGCCCCTTTCATCGGCGCCCAGATCTCGATCTTCACCGATCTCGTCTTCTCCCGCATCGAAACCGGCTTCTGAGCGCCGGTCCGGCCCAACCGCTCCCCATCCTCGCGCAAGCTTCGCCCTGTAGGTCATCGGGTGAAATGGGCGACGCATGTTCCGCGCCGCCGCCTCTCATGACGAGACGGGAAGCATTCAAATGGCGCAAGTACCGGCAATCAACCTTCCGAAGGTGAGCCCCAGCGGTCGCGATGTCGCGTTCGCCGTAGGCATCCTGACGATCCTGTCGATCCTCTTCCTGCCGATACCGGCATTCATGATCGACATCGGCCTGGCCTTCTCCATCGCCTTCTCGGTGCTGATCCTGATGGTCTCACTGTGGATCCAGCGGCCGCTCGATTTCTCGTCCTTCCCGACCGTCCTCCTCATCGCCACCATGGTGCGCCTGTCGCTCAACATCGCGACGACGCGCGTCATCCTTTCGCATGGCAACGAGGGGCACGACGCGGCGGGCGGCGTCATCGCGGGCTTCGCCAGCCTCGTCATGTCCGGTGACTTCGTCATCGGTATCATCGTCTTCATGATCCTGATCGTGGTGAACTTCATCGTCATCACCAAGGGTGCGACGCGTATCGCGGAAGTGGGCGCGCGCTTCACCCTTGACGCCATTCCCGGCAAGCAGATGTCGATCGACGCCGACCTTTCGGCCGGCCTCATCGACGAGAAGCAGGCGCAGCTGCGCCGCCGTGAACTGGAAGAGGAAAGCTCCTTCTTCGGTTCGATGGACGGTGCCTCGAAATTCGTGCGCGGCGATGCCATCGCCGGCCTTCTCATCACCGCCATCAACGTCTTCGGCGGCATCATCATCGGCTACTTCCGCCACGGCATGGAACTCGGTGAAGCCGCCGACGTCTTCGTCAAGCTCTCGGTCGGCGACGGTCTCGTCTCGCAGATCCCGGCGCTCATCGTTTCGCTCGCCGCAGGCCTCATCGTCTCGCGCGGCGGCACCTCCGGCTCCACCGACCAGGCGGTCGTTAACCAGCTCTCCGGCTATCCGCGCGCACTGCTCGTCGCCGCCGCGCTGATGATCATGCTCGCCCTCATGCCGGGCCTGCCGTTCCTGCCCTTCATGGTGCTCGGCGGCGTCATGGCCTTCGGCGGCTGGATCATCCCGCGCCGTATCGAGGCGGAAAACCAGGCCAAGCGTGCGGCGGAAGCCCAGCAGGTCCAGGCGAACCGCGAGCAGGAGAAGGATTCGGTCAAGTCTGTGCTCAAGACCGCTGAGATCGAACTGCTGCTCGGCAAGCAGGTCTCCACCCGTCTTCTCGGCGCGCACCAGGAACTGGCCTTCCGTGTCGGCAAGATGCGCAAGAAATTCGCCTCGCAGTACGGTTTCGTCGTGCCGGAAATCAAGGTTTCCGACGACATCGCCATCCCCGACAAGTCTTACCAGATCCGCATCCACGGCACGACGATCGCCTCCAACATCGTGCGCGTCGGCGAAGTCCTCGTCGTCACCGGCGGTGGCCGCAAGCCGAGCGTGCCGGGGGATGATATCCGCGAACCCGCCTTCGGCATGCCGGCCGTCTCGATCCTCGAGACTTTCGCCGAAGACCTGCGCCGTGAGGGCTTCCACCCGATCGACAACGTCTCGGTGGTCCTCACCCACCTTTCGGAAGTCATCCGCAACAACCTGCCGCAGCTCCTGTCTTACAAGGACGTCAAGGTGTTGATCGAGCGCCTCGACCCGGAATACCGCAAGCTCGCCGACGAAATCTGCTCGTCGCACATGTCCTATTCCGGCCTGCAGGCCGTCTTGAAGCTGCTGCTCGCCGAGCGCGTCTCCATCCGCAACCTGCATCTCATCCTCGAAGCCGTCGCCGAACTTGCGCCGCATGTGCGCAAGACCGAGCAGATCGTCGAGCATGTGCGCATCCGCATGGCGCAGCAGATCTGCGGCGACCTGACCGACAACGGCGTGCTGCCGGTGCTGCGTCTCGGCAACAAGTGGGACATGGTGTTCCACCAGGCGCTCAAGCGCGACACGAAGGGCGAAATCGTCGAATTCGACATCGATCCGCGCCAGCTCGAGGAGTTTTCCGAGCAGGCGACCCGGGTTATCCGCGAGTTTCTCGACCGCGGCGCGCCTTTCGTGCTGGTCACGTCGCCCGAATCCCGCTCTTATGTGCGCATGATCATCGAACGCCTGTTTGCCACATTGCCGGTTCTCTCGCATGTCGAGCTCGCCAAGGGCATCGAGATCAAGATTCTCGGCTCCATTTCATGATAACGGACCCGCAGGGCACGGTGCTGGCGCTGTTCGCCGCCTTCTGCCGTGTCGGCGGGTGTTTCATGCTGCTGCCGGGCTTTTCCTCCGCTCGCATCTCGCTGCAGATCCGCCTTTTCCTTGCGGTCGCGGTGTCCATGGCGGTGCTGCCCATCATGTGGGACGTTATCTATCCGCGCGCTACCGGCTCGCTTGACGGCTATCTCTCGATGATCGCCCTGGAGACGCTGACGGGCGCTGCCATCGGCCTCATCGCCCGCTACTATGTGCTCGGCCTGCAATTTGCCGGCACGGTGCTGACGATGATGATGGGCTTCAACGCCCCTCCGACGCCTGATGTTCTGGAGGACACGGCGGAGAACCAGCTGACCAACCTCATCTCGTTCGCAGGCTTGCTGGTGCTGTTCATGCTGGATTTCCACCATGTCGTCATGCGGGCGCTGGTCGAATCCTACAATGTCATGCCGCTTGGTGCGGGCTTCAATCCGCAGAGCGCGCTCATCACGCTCACCGATACGCTGAGCCAGACCTTCATGATCATGCTTCGGCTGGCGAGCCCCTTCATTCTCTACGGCCTCGTGTTCAACGTCTCCGTTGGTCTCATCAACAAGCTCGCGCCGCAGATCCCGATCTATTTCGTTTCGCTGCCCTTCATCATCATGGGCGGCCTGTTCCTGATCTATTTCGGCATCTCCTCGCTGCTCGAGATCTTTGCCGCCGGCTTCATTCCGGTGTTCAGGGGGGAATAGGCGATGGCGCAGAACCGCTCGAACAAGCTCAAGCGCCTTGTCACCGTGCAGCGGCATCTGGAGAAGATGGCGGAGATCGATCTCGCCAACACCACGCGCCAGCGGCAGGAGGCGGCCGAGACCATGGACGCGGTGGCCGATGCGATCAATTCGCTCAATCCCGTGCATCGCTCCTTCTCGCGTCACTATTCCGGCCAGTACAACAAGCTGCAGCAGCAGGACCAGATGCTGGCCAACGTGCAGCAGATGCACGAGATGCGCGTGGTGCGCGAGCGCACCAAGGGCGACCGCATGGAAGACCGCATGAAGGAGGCGCGCGACGCCGAGGATCGTGTGGCCGCCGATGACGCGATCTACGACCTGATCGACCAGCATATCGCCTACAAGAATAGCGGCGAATAGAATGGTTCTCTCAAGCCTATGAAGGGAAAGGCGAATTACCGCCTTCTCATCAAGCTTGCGTGAAAGTGGATTGAAGATGCGTCATCGTCACGGCATCGTCATCCGCCACCAGCCTCCCGTAAGGTTGAGCAGCGATAGTCTCACTCAAGGACGATGACGAGGTTTGCCGATGCGGCTGCTGTATGCGGCGCGGGCAGGCTGGATGTCCTTGATGGTCATGAGGCCGGCGGACCGCCATGAGGACGGGTCCGGCTCTGGGTTTCACCTGAAAGGCTCTGAGACGTGGCAATTTCTCCCCCCAGCGATCTGGTGCTCGATGTCGTGCGTGCTGCCGACCCGACCCAGGTTCAGGAAGCGCAAGCCAAGCTGAAATCGAACCGCGCTTCCTTCGAAGCGACAAGCCTCGCCGAAGCAGGCGCCGGATTCCAGGCCGCCGTCGGCAGCATTCTCAATCGTGATTCGGCCGGGGCGACCCAGGCTGCGGGCGGCGTTTCCGCTGCCGGCAAGGTGGCCGTGCCGGAACATCTGCGCAAGTTCGAGACGATGGTTCTGCAGAATTTCGTGAAATCGATGATGCCGACCGAGAGCGAGCAGATCTATGGCGAAGGCACCGCCGGCGAGATGTGGCGCGGCATGATGGCCGACCAGCTCGGCGAGGCGATCGGCAAGGGCGGCGGCATCGGCATTGCCGAGGCGCTGGCCAAGAAGAGCGGCATCAGCGGCGGCGTGCGCGAGAACGATAAGGACCGGGTCGCCTCCGGCATGGTCCAGTCCCTGCAGCGGGAGGCTTTTGCCGACCTGACGCCGGGCATCAAGGACCACGAAACATACAAGGTATAAGCGGAGAACAACAAAATGGAACAGGCAAACAACGAACTCCGGATCCGCACCGTTCTCGGACGGCTTGAAACCATCATCGACCATGAGAACGACAATATCGGCCGCGACCCCGATTTCGATCTGCCGACGTCGAACGCCCACAAGAGCCGATGCCTCTATGAGCTGGCGATGCTGACGCGCGACGTGCGCCCGGACGAAGTGCCGCCGGCCTTCTCGCCGCTGCTCGGCCGCGTGCGTGAAAAGCTCGCCACCAATGCGCAGCGCGTCTCGGCCCATCTGGAGGCTGTGCGCGAAGTCGTCACCATCCTGAAGAACGCCGTGCAGGACCTCGAGGCCGACGGCACCTATTCGCAGGAACAGTTCCGCCTGGGTTACGGCACATGATCAAGCTCATCGGCACCGGTGTCTGGATTCTCGCGATCACGCTCGCCTCGGTCTATTTCTCGCTGACGATGGCCTCGGCCCCCAAGGTCGATACGGCTGCCGCCGAGCGTGAGGCGGCCATGGAGTTCGTCACCGGCTACACCACGACGGTTCCGGTCATCGGGGAGGGTGGCGTCAACGGCTACCTGCTGACCAAGCTCGCCTACAAGGCGAACAAGGAGCTGGCGGCCAAGCAGGTCGTGCCTCTGCCGCAGATGATCACTGATGAACTCTATACGCTGCTCGTCGGCAAGAAGATGATCGACGTGACGTCGACCGAGCATTTCGACCTCGACGCCTTCCGGGGTGTGGTGAAGGAGGGGCTGAACCGGCGCTTCGGCGCGGAGGTCATCGCAGAAGTCTATGTCGAGCAGATCGACTATATCACCACCGCTTCGGTGGAGGATCCGGCGCCCAAGAAGGGCGTGACGCTTTTGAAGGGCGATGTGCCGGAAGCCAAGCACGCGGAAAAAAGCGGCGGGCACTGATGCCTGCCGCCTGAAACGGAAGAGAACGATAGAGCCGGCCGCTCAGCGCATACCGGCTTTCATTGTTTCGTTGGCCCGGCGTCTCGCCACGGTGCCCGAGAGCTTGTAGCGAAGGACGTGGTAAAGGAAGAGCGGGTTGCCCAGCACATAGCGCCGCCACAGGCGCTTGGGTTCCTGCGCCAGCCGGTAGATCCACTCAAGGCGCAGTTTGCGCAGGCCTTCCGGCGCGCGGCGCACATCGCCGGCGACGAAATCGAAGAGCGCGCCAACACTCAGCACCAGGCGGGCATGGCCGGGACCGACATGCCGGTCGATCCACTTTTCCTGCGCCGGGCTACCCATGGCGACCAGGAGGATATCGACATTGGCCGCGCGTACCCGCTCCATGATCTCGTCGGATTTCGCGCGGTCGAAGTAGCCATCGGAAATCGGGATGAATTCATGCCAGGGGGTGTGACGGCGGAAATTCTCCGTCGCGCGCTCCAGCGTCGTCGCCCGGGTGCCGATCAGGGCCACGCGCATCGGTTTGGTGATATAGGTCAGAAGCGCGGGAACGAAATCCGTGCCGTTGAGGTTGGCCGGGAACTCCCGCCCGTGGAACACCATGGAGGCGATATCGACGCCGTGACCATCGGGGAAGACGACCTGCCGCTCCAGCACCGCCCGGTATTCCGGGTCGCGCATCATCAGGTTGGCATTGTTGGCGTTGATAAAGGCGACGACCGTCTGGCCGAAGGGCATGGTCGCGACCTCTTCAGCAAAGGCGAAGGCGTCCGCCCAGCTGAGTTCGCAGACCGGCAAGCCGAGGATATCACGCTGCGCGGCGACAAGGTTGCCCGACATGAGATTCATGATATCGCTCCTTTTGCGATCACGCCGCAGATAGGACACCCGGTCCGGGCCGCGCGCATGCCCTGCCCACCGGCGCATTCGATAGGGTCTGACGAAAAGGGCTTCATGCTGCTCCCGCAAAGGCTCGTGCTGCTTGATGCGGATGTAGCAATTCCGTCTGAAGGGGCCTTAAAGGAATTCCCTAGAAGGCTGCGCAACGTGTTTACAGTGTGCTAACCATCAACGCCGCTGTTGTTCCATCACTATGAAATGAAACGGATTTTCAGACCTATTCGCGTGTTTTCCGGTGCTTCTGCGTGGAATTATTTGTGGAGGTTGCTTCAAAATCGAACTCGTTTGCCGGCATGACCGGCTTGCGCATGCGGAGGTCGCGCGCTCTCATCGCTGAAAGGAAAACCGGCGTTAACGAATTGGGCGGACGCTTTCGACCATGTGGCGCTTGAAATTATCCGTTTTGGACAGCATAGGGCGTTAAGAGGCCATCCCGCCGTGCGACCGCGTCCCTAGAATGGGCGCACTTCATTCAGGGAGAGAAATGTGACCACCATTATCGATGGGAAGCAGGTTGCCGCTTCCGTGATTGACGCCGTGAAGTCCGCGACCTCGGCGCTGGAGAAGGACGCAGGCTTCAAGCCGGGCCTCGCCGTCGTCATCGTCGGCGAGGATCCGGCAAGCCACGCGTATGTCGGCGCCAAGAGCCGCATGGCCAAGGAATGCGGCTTCAACTCCATCCAGCACACGCTGCCTGAAACGACGACGCAGGAGGAGCTTGCCGCTCTCGTCGAGACGCTGAACGGCGACGAGACCATTCACGGCATCCTCGTGCAGCTGCCGCTGCCGAAGCACCTGAATTCCGAGCCGATCATCCAGTCGATCCGCCCGGAAAAGGACGTCGACGGCCTGCATGTCGTCAATGCCGGCAAGGTCGCGACGGGTGATCTCGACGGTGGTCTCGTCTCCTGCACCCCGGCCGGTGCGATGGTCTTCGTGCGCCGCACGCACGGTGAAGATCTCTCCGGCCTCAATGCCGTCGTGATCGGCCGCTCCAACCTCTTCGGCAAGCCGATGTCGGCGCTGCTGCTCGCCGCCAATGCGACGGTCACGACCGCCCATTCGCGCACGAAGGATCTGGCCGGCGTCTGCCGCAATGCCGATATTCTCGTCGCCGCCGTCGGCCGTCCGGAAATGGTCAAGGCCGATTGGGTCAAGCCCGGCGCGACGGTCATCGACGTCGGCATAAACCGCATCGCCGCGCCGGAAAAGGGCGAGGGCAAGGCGCGTCTCGTCGGGGACGTCGCCTTCGACGAGGTTGCCAAGGTTGCCGGCGTCATCACCCCGGTCCCGGGCGGTGTCGGCCCGATGACCATCGCCATGCTGATGGCCAACACGGTCATCGCCGCCTATCGCAAGGCCGGTAGGACGCCGCCGAAGTTTTGATTGTCTGAAGAAAAGGCGCCTCGCAGGGCGCCTTTTTTCATTTTCCCGAGGGCGCCGGTCCCGTCGAGGCGCGCACGATGAGATCCGTTTTCCAGAGCTCCTGCTGCGGCAGGGTCTCGATCTGGAGAATATCGGCGATGAGGCGGCGGGCGATGCGCTGGCCGGCGGCGCGTAGCGATGAGCGGGTCGTCGTCAGCGGCACCATGAAGTTCTCCGGTTTCAGCATGGGCAGCACGTCGTCATGGGCGATGAGCGAAATGTCCGAGCCGAGCTTCAATCCCGCCTGGTTGATCGCGCGCACGGCGCCGAGCGCCATCACCGTACTGGAACACAGGACGGCGGTGGGCGGCGTTTCGAGCTGAAGGAAGCGTTCCATGGCGCGAAAACCGTGTTCGTCGGTCATCTGCGAATTGGAGATACAGTCGTCCCGGAGCGTGAGGCCATGCTCGGCGAGCGCACGCATCGTGCCTTTCGTACGGCGGATCGAGAAGGTCAGGTAATCCGGTCCGTTGATGAGCGCGAAATGCCGATGGCCGAGCTGCGCGAGCAGCCGCGCGGCATCGTAGAAGGCCCCGGTATTGTCGATGTCGAGATAGGGATAATCGGTCGGGATGCCGATTGAGCGGCCATGCACCACGAAGGGCGTCTTAAGCGACTTCATCATGGCGATGCGCGGGTCCTTTTCGCGCATATAGGCCAGGAACAGCGCATCCACATTGCCGCTCGCCACCAGGCGCCTGCAGGTCGCGGTCTCCTCCTCCGGTGGGCTCGGGTTGATGACGAAATGGAAGTCGTGCTTGACCGCCTCGTCGCCGAGGCCGGCGAGGAATTCACCGAAATGCACGTCGGATTCGATGCTGTCGGCCGTCGGCATGACGAGGCCGATGGAGCCGGCGCGGCCGGTCGCAAGGCGCTGCGCTGCCCGGTTCGGGCGATAACCCGTTTCGCGCACGGCCTCGAGCACCCGCTGGCGCGTCTCGGCATTGACCTCCGGATAACCGTTCAGCGCCCTGCTGACGGTTGTCTGCGACAGGCCCAGCAATTGCGATAACTGCTTGAGATTCACATGCTTAGCTTTCTTGAAACATTAAAAGCGCTTTGGATATTTATGCCCGATGTTCCTCCCAAAGCGTTTTGGCATGTAACATCAGCAAATCCTTTGGGAAAAGCACATTTGGTCATTTTGCGGCGCAAAACTACGCTGCACTGCGTCAGAAACGGCATTCTTGTTTGAAACGGTTTGGGGGTACTTGACGAGGGTGATGGGGAAATGGGATGAAAGGAAATCCAAAGCGCTTTGAATTTTGGGGTATTTTAGAGGATGCCTGCCCCGGGAGGGCGGGGTTGCTATGGGAGGCAAATCACCGTGAAAAAGACATTGCTGATGACGGCCGCGCTCGCGCTTCTGATGGCGGGCGGCGCCGCTGCTGCCGACTTGAAGTTCAAGCCCGGCGAGGATGCCAAGTTCAACTGGCAGAGCTTTGAAGATTTCAAGAAGGACCATGACCTCAAGGGCCAGACTTTGACGATCTTCGGCCCCTGGCGCGGTGAGGACGAAGCCCTCTTCAAGAATGTCTACGCCTATTTCGTCGAGGCGACGGGCGTCGAATTGAAATACTCCTCCTCGGAAAACTACGAGCAGCAGATCGTCATCGACACGCAGGCCGGCAGCCCGCCTGACGTCGCCATCCTGCCGCAGCCGGGCCTGATCGCCGACCTCGCCTCCAAGGGTTACCTGACGCCGCTCGGCGAGGAGACCCAGAAGTGGCTTCTCGACAATTACGCCGCCGGTCAGTCCTGGGTCGATCTGTCGACCTACAAGGGCAAGGACGGCACTGCCGCGCTCTATGCCTTCCCCTACAAGATCGACGTGAAGTCGCTCGTCTGGTACGTGCCGGAGAACTTCGAGGACGCCGGCTACGAAGTGCCCAAGACCATGGAGGACCTCAAGGCGCTGACGGAAAAGATCGTCGCCGACGGCGGCACGCCCTGGTGCATCGGCCTCGGTTCGGGCGGCGCCACCGGCTGGCCGGCGACTGACTGGGTCGAAGACCTGATGCTGCGCACGGCAACACCGGAAACCTACGACAAGTGGGTCAAGAACGAGATCCCGTTCACCGATCCGGCCGTGGTCGGCGCGCTCGATGAGTTCGGCTGGTTTGCCAAGAACGACAAGTTCGTCGATGGCGGCGCGGCAGCCGTTGCCTCCACCGACTTCCGCGATAGCCCGAAGGGCCTCTTCGCGTCGCCGCCGAAGTGCTACCTGCATCACCAGGCGTCGTTCATCCCGTCCTTCTTCCCGGAAGGCACTGTTGTCGGCGAAGACGCGGACTTCTTCTACATGCCGCCCTATGCCAGCAAGCCGGAACTCGGCAACCCGGTTCTTGGTGCCGGCACGCTCGCCATGATCACCAAGGACACGCCGGCCTCGCGCGCCTTCATCGAATTCCTGAAGACGCCGATCGCGCATGAGGTCTGGATGGCCCAGACCAGCTTCCTGACGCCCTTCAAGAGCGCCAACAAGGAAGCCTATGCCAACGCGCCGATGAAAAAGCAGGGCGAGATCCTGCTCGACTCGACGACGTTCCGCTTCGATGGTTCGGATCTGATGCCGGGCAAGATCGGCGCGGGTGCGTTCTGGACCGGCATGGTCGACTTCGTCGGCGGCAAGTCCTCGGCCGACGTCGCCAGCGGTGTCCAGAAGGCCTGGGACGCCATCAAGTAAAACCTGGCGAACCGGCCGGCATCCGCCGGCCGGTTCTCTTCAAGCATGACGAAGTGCAGCCAGACCATGCGGCAAGGTCCGCGTGAACGCTCGAGGTGACTCTTCCGCAATGCCGGCATTGCGAGGGAGGGGCATCGGGGGGAAGCATTCCTGGGGAGGAACTGCCATGCAGCAATTGTTATTCGCCATTTTCACAATGGTGGGAGGCGTGCTCGCCTGCGCCGCCTATTTCTTCGGAACGAACTGGCTGCTCGACAGGATCTTCCCATCCAAGGGAATGAGCGGGGCGCAGGCATCGCAGAACCTGCGCATCACCAATGCCATCCGGCCGTGGCTGTTTATGGCGCCTGCGCTCTTCGCGCTCGCCATCTACCTCATCTATCCCGTTTTCGAATCCGTGCGGCTCGCCTTCCATGACCGCTCTGGCCAGCAGTTCGTCGGCTTCAGCAATTTCATCTGGATGTTCGGCGACGGCGAGTTCCGCCAGTCGATCTTCAACAACTTCCTCTGGCTCCTCGTCGTGCCGGCGCTCTCCACCTTCTTCGGTCTGATCATTGCGGCGCTGACCGACCGCATCTGGTGGGGCAACATCGCGAAAACCCTGATCTTCATGCCAATGGCGATCTCCTTCGTCGGCGCGGCCGTGATCTGGAAGTTCGTTTACGACTACCGCTCGGAAGGCTCCGAGCAGATCGGCATCCTCAACGCCATCGTGGTCGCCATGGGCGGCACGCCCGAGGCGTGGATGACCATTCCCTTCTGGAACAATTTCTTCCTGATGGTCATCCTTATCTGGATCCAGACCGGCTTCGCCATGGTCATCCTTTCCGCGGCCTTGCGCGGGATCCCCGAGGAAACGATCGAGGCGGCCGTCATCGACGGTGCAAGCGGTATGCAGATCTTCTTCAAGATCATGGTACCGCAAATCTGGGGCACGATCGCCGTGGTGTGGACGACCATCACCATCCTCGTCCTCAAGGTCTTCGACATCGTGCTCGCGATGACGAACGGGCAATGGCAGACGCAGGTTCTGGCGAACCTGATGTTCGACTGGATGTTCCGCGGTGGCGGCGATTTCGGGCGCGGCGCGTCCATCGCCGTGGTCATCATGATCCTCGTAGTCCCGATCATGATCTGGAACATCCGCAACGCCACCAAGGAAATGGAGCGCTGAGATGATTGCTTCCGCCCGTTCGCCCCTCATCTTCGTCGTCCATCTCTCGGTCCTCCTGCTCGTCGCACTCTGGACGCTGCCGACGGCGGGCCTCCTTATCTCGTCGCTGCGCGACAAGGATCAGCTCGCGGTCTCCGGCTGGTGGACGGCGCTGTCCACCTCCTCGCAGAACCTCACCGGTCGCGCTGCGTCTCCTGAAGCGCAGGTCGAGAAGGACGGCAAGTTCGTCATTTCGGGCAACCTGCTCGAAGGCGGCGATGCCAAGGTTTCCGCCTTCGGCTTCCGGCCCATGCAGCCCGCCGCTTTCGAGGCCGGTACGGCTGCCGATATCGGCGACGGCCAGATGCTGACGGTCAATGCCGACGGCAGCTACGAGATCGTCTCTCCGACGAAGATGGAAGGCACGCGCGGCCAGCGTATCTTCTACACCGCCTCCGTGCCGCCGCGCTTCACGCTCGACAATTACCGTGAAGTACTGAGCGCCGCCGGCATCGGCTCGTCCTTCATCAATTCGCTGACGGTGGCCATTCCCTCGACGATCATCCCGATCCTCGTTGCCGCCTTCTGCGCCTATGCGCTGGCCTGGATGCCGTTCCCTGGTCGGGCGATCCTCATCGCCGTCGTCGTCGGCCTGCTCGTCGTGCCGCTGCAGATGTCGCTGATCCCGCTGCTCCGGCTCTATAACGGCGTCGGCGCCTTCTTCGGCGTGCCGGCCAAGACTTATGTCGGCATCTGGCTCGCCCATATGGGCTTCGGCCTGCCGCTCGCCGTCTATCTCCTGCGCAACTACATGGCCGGCCTGCCGCGCGAGATCATGGAATCGGCGCGCGTCGACGGCGCCTCCGATTTCGATATCTTCGTGAAGATCATCCTGCCGCTGTCCTTCCCGGCGCTCGCCTCGTTCTCCATCTTCCAGTTCCTGTGGACCTGGAACGACCTGCTTGTCGCCATGGTGTTCCTCGGCACGGGCAACGACGAGCTTGTGCTGACGGGGCGCCTGGTGAACCTGCTTGGTTCGCGCGGCGGCAACTGGGAAATCCTCACGGCTTCCGCCTTCATCACCATCATCGTACCCCTGATTGTCTTCTTCAGCCTGCAACGCTACCTCGTGCGCGGCCTGCTGTCGGGGTCGGTCAAGGGCGGCTGACGCCTTTCAAGCTAACAGGACATGCAAGAATGACGACGACGTCGGATTCCACCCTTCTCATCCCGGACAAGGACTGGTGGCGTGGCGCGGTGATCTACCAGATCTATCCGCGCTCCTTCCAGGACACCAATGGCGACGGGATCGGCGACCTCAAGGGCATCACCGAGCGGTTGGGCCATGTCGCCTCGCTGGGCGCGGATGCGATCTGGATTTCGCCGTTCTTCACCTCGCCGATGAAGGATTTCGGTTATGACGTCTCCGATTATCAGGACGTCGATCCGATCTTCGGCGCGCTTGCCGATTTCGACGCCCTGATCGCGGAGGCGCATCGCCTCAACATCCGTGTGATGATCGACCTCGTCCTGTCGCATACGTCGGACAAACATCCCTGGTTCGTCGAAAGCCGCTCGCGCCGCACCAACCCCAAGGCCGACTGGTATGTCTGGTCGGACTCGAAGCCCGATGGCACGCCGCCGAACAACTGGTTGTCGATCTTCGGCGGCTCGGCCTGGCAGTGGGATCCGACACGCCTGCAATATTACATGCACAACTTCCTGACCTCGCAGCCGGACCTCAACCTGCATAATCCGGAAGTTCAGGACGCGCTGCTCTCGGTCGCGCGCTTCTGGCTGGAGCGCGGCGTCGACGGCTTCCGCCTCGACACGATCAACTTCTACTTCCACGACAAGGAACTGCGCGACAACCCGTCGCTCGCGCCCGAGCGCCGCAATGCGCAGACCGCGCCGGCCGTGAACCCCTACAACTACCAGGAACATCTCTACGACAAGAACCAGCCGGAGAACCTGGAGTTCCTGAAGCGCTTCCGCGCCGTCATGGAAGAGTTTCCGGCCATCGCCGCCGTCGGCGAGGTGGGCGATAGCCAGCGCGGTCTTGAGATCGCGGGCGAATATACCTCCGGCGGCGACAAGATGCATATGTGCTACGCCTTCGAGTTTCTTGCTCCCGAGCCGCTGACCCCGGCCTTCGTCGCCGAGACGCAATACGCTCTGGAAAAGGCCGCGCCCGAGGGCTGGGTCTGCTGGGCTTTCTCCAACCATGACGTGATGCGCCATGTCAGCCGCTGGGGCGCCGGCGTGACCGACCACGATGCGCATGCGAAACTGCTCGCCAGCCTTCTCATGTCGCTGCGCGGTTCGGTCTGCATCTATCAGGGCGAAGAGCTTGCTTTGCCGGAGGCCGAGCTTGCCTATGAGGATCTGCAGGATCCCTACGGCATCCAGTTCTGGCCGGATTTCAAGGGCCGTGACGGTTGCCGTACGCCGATGGTCTGGGATGGCGGCAGGCAGTCCGGCGGCTTCAGCCTCGGCAAGCCCTGGCTTCCCGTGCCGGCCGCCCATCTGGAGCGCGCCGTCAATGTGCAGGAGGGCGACGAGGCCTCGGTGCTCGCACACTATCGGCGCTTCCTTGCCTTCCGCAAAGAGCATGTGGCATTGGTGAAGGGTGAGATCGAGTTCCATGTTGCAGAGGGCGCGATCCTTTCCTTCGTGCGTACGCACGGCAACGAGAAGGTCTTCTGCGCCTTCAACATGAGCCCGGTCCCGCGCCTTGCCGACCTGCCGGCCGGGACGCTGGAGGTGCTGGAAGGCCACGGCTTCGGCAGCTTGATGCACGAGGACAATATTGAACTTCCGGCCTGGAGCGGGTTCTTCGCCCGCTTCGCGTAGTCGGTCACGAACATAGGGGAGGTAGAGACATGACAGGGCTGGTGCTCAAGGATATCCGCAAATCCTACGGCGCGGTGGATGTGATCCACGGCATCGATCTCGATATCAAGCAGGGCGAGTTCATCGTCTTCGTCGGCCCGTCGGGTTGCGGGAAGTCGACGCTGCTGCGCATGATCGCGGGTCTCGAGGAGATCACCGGCGGCGACATGACGATCGACGGCGAGCGCGTCAACAACGTGCCGCCCTCCAAGCGCGGCATCGCCATGGTCTTCCAGTCCTACGCGCTCTACCCCCACATGACCGTCTACGACAACATGGCCTTCGGCATGCGGATCGCCGGCGAGAGCAAGGAGGAGATCGACCGCCGGGTACGCTCGGCCGCCGATATCCTCCAGCTCACCAAATATCTCGACCGCCTGCCCAAGGCGCTCTCGGGCGGCCAGCGCCAGCGCGTCGCCATCGGCCGCGCCATCTGCCGTAACCCGAAGGTCTTCCTGTTCGACGAACCGCTGTCGAACCTCGACGCGGCGCTGCGCGTCGCCACCCGCATCGAGATCGCCAAGCTCAACGAGCAGATGGCCGATACGACCATGATCTACGTGACGCACGACCAGGTCGAGGCGATGACACTTGCCGACCGCATCGTCGTGCTCTCGGCCGGCCATATCGAGCAGGTCGGGCCGCCGCTGGAGCTTTACGAGCGCCCGGCCAATCTCTTCGTCGCCCGCTTCATCGGCTCGCCGGCCATGAACATCATTCCGGCGAAGATCACCGCAGCCGGCGCCTCCACCGCGCTGGAGCTGACGGGCGGCCGCGTTTCCACCGTCGATATCCCGACGGCGGCTTCCGAGGTCGGCAAGACGGCAAGCTTCGGCGTGCGTCCCGAGGACCTGCAGATCACCACCGGCGAGGATTTCCTCTTCGAGGGCACCGTCTCCATCGTCGAGGCGCTGGGCGAGGTGACGCTGCTCTATATCGACGGTCTGGTGCAGGGCGAGCCGATCATCGCCAAGATCCCGGGCATTCTCTCGGTCAAGCGCGGCGACAAGGTCCGCTTCACCGCCGACCGGACGAAACTGCACCTTTTCGACGCTGCCGGAAAAAGCTACCGCACTGCCTGATTTCGGGTCGTGAGCGGCAGGATTTTGCCCTGCCGCTCAACCCGATGTTAAGCCTTGCTCCCTAGGCTTTTTCGAGAAATCGACAGTGCCGGGGGCAGGCGGATATGGGTATGGGGCAAATGCCGCGAGGCAGTTACCTGAACAAGGAAGAGTCCTTCATGTACGATCGGGAAAAGTCTTTCCCGATGGAGGACACATGCAACGAGGCGCGCATCGAGTTCACGGAAAACGGCGGTCTCGTCAATCTCGTTTCCCGCCGCGGCTTGATCATCAAGCTCTCACGCAGCGGTGCCGTCATCAATATGACATCGAAGTTCCAGCTGCCGCGTAATTTCTATCTCGATATCGTCAGCGCCCGCCTGCCGATGATCGGTTGCCTGACGCAGCGCGTTTATCCCAACGACATCGTTGAAGCGCGTTTCCTGCGCCTGCTCTCCGACAAGGACCTGCAGCGCATCTTCGTCTATTCGACGCACCGGAACCATCAGGGCCGGACGCTGGACATTTATAGCTGATGTAAAAAGAGGGGCGAAACGCCCCTTATTTCATGTCCGCCAGCTGCTGCGCGGCACCACCTCTCCTTCATCATGCTCGAGCTTGACCCGAGCATCCATGCGGCATCCGCGGCGGTGGATCCTCGGCTCAAGGCCGAGGATGACGTTGAATGTGTGGTGCGGTACTGCCTAAAGCGAAGCCGCTCAGGCGAACAGCACGCTCGCCCCGTGATCGGCCGGCCCGGCAATGGCGCGGAAGGGCGCGAAGAGTTCGCGGCCCATGCCGAATTCGTTGCCGGAGAGATCGGCCGTCGCCTGCGGGCGGGCGGCGAATTCGGCCTTATCTACGAGAATCTCGATGACGCCGTGCGTGGCATCCAGGCGAATGATATCGCCGTTGCGGATGCGGCCGATGGGGCCGTTGTCGACGGCTTCGGGCGTCACATGGATGGCAGCCGGCACCTTGCCGGACGCGCCGGACATGCGCCCGTCGGTGAGGAGCGCGACCTTCTGGCCGCGATCCTGCAGGATGCCGAGCACGGTGGTCAGCTTGTGCAGTTCCGGCATGCCGTTGGCCTTCGGCCCCTGGAAGCGCACGACGGCGATGAAATCACCCGTCAGTTCGCCGGCCTTGAAGGCCGCGTTGAGCTCCAGCTGGTCGTGAAACACTTTTGCCGGCGCCTCGATGACGTGGCGCTCCGGCTTGACGGCCGAGATCTTGATGACGGCGCTGCCGATATCGCCGGCCAGCATCTTCAGGCCGCCGGTCGGCTGGAAGGGTGTTTCGATACTGGCGAGCACCTTCGGGTCATGGCTGACCTTCGGCGACGGTTCACGCACCACCGTGCCGTTGGCACCGAGCTTGGCATCGATCGTATAGGCCTTGAGGCCCTGACCATAGACGGTGCGCACGTCGTCATGCAGCATGCCGGTCTTGAGCAATTCCTGGATGAGGAAGCCCATGCCGCCGGCGGCGTGGAAATGGTTCACGTCGGCAAGACCGTTCGGATAGACGCGGGCGAGCAGCGGCACCACATCCGAAAGGTCGGAAATGTCCTTCCAGGTCAGAACGATGCCGGCGGCGCGCGCCATGGCGAGGAGGTGCAGCGTGTGGTTGGTCGAACCACCCGTGGCATGCAGGCCGACGACGCCGTTGACGATGGAGCGCTCGTCGATCATCTCGCCGGCCGGGGTGAATTCATTGCCCTGCGCGGTGATGGCGAGGGCGCGCTTGGCGGCTTCCTTGGTCAGTGCGTCGCGCAGCGGCGTGCCGGGATTGATGAAGGAGGCGCCGGGCATGTGGAAGCCCATGATCTCCATCAGCATCTGGTTGGAATTGGCGGTACCGTAGAAGGTGCAGGTGCCGGGGCCGTGATAGGACTTCGATTCGGCGTCCAGCAGTTCGGCGCGGCCGACCTTACCCTCGGCATAGAGCTGGCGCACGCGCGCCTTTTCGTCGTTCGGCAGGCCCGAGGTCATGGGGCCGGCGGGAATGAAGATGGCGGGCAGGTGCCCGAAGGTGAGGGCCGCAATCGTCAGGCCGGGCACGATCTTGTCGCAGACGCCAAGGTAGAGCGAGGAGTCGAAGGTGTTGTGGCTCATCGCCACGCCCGCCGCCAGGGCGATCACGTCGCGGGAAAACAGCGACAGCTCCATTCCCGGCTGGCCTTGGGTCACGCCGTCACACATCGCCGGAACACCCCCGGCGACTTGCGCTGTGGCCCCGGCCTTGCGCGCGGCCTCTCGGATCAGGCGGGGATAATCCTCATAGGGCTGATGGGCGGACAGCATATCGTTATAGGCGGTCACCACGCCGATATTGGGCGCGCGCCCTGCCGCCAGCGTGTCCTTGTCGGCGCCCATCGCGGCATAGGCATGGGCCTGATTGCCGCAAGCCAGATGCGCCCGCGTCGGCCCCGCCGTTCCGGCCGCAGCGATCCGCGCCAGATAGGCGCTGCGCGTTGCGGCGGATCGTTCGCGGATCCGGTCGGTCACGCGGGCGATGACGGGGTGAAGCGTCATTTTGGCCTCCTCTGGCGGGTTCTGCGTGGTTTTAACAGATTGCGTTAGCGCTAACAACCCGCGTGAACCGGCCAGAACCGCAATTTATGATGCACGCGGATGGGCGGGGCTGCTAGCGTGGCGGCAATCGTCCTGTGGGCATTGCTGCAGAGTTTGGCAAAGGTTTTGCGTGTCGTCACGATCCTTCTTGCATAACCGGCGCGTTTGGGCCCGGCGCATTCGGCCTTGCCGGGGCATGGCGGACAAATGGGCGCAAGGTGGCAGGCGCCGAAGGTTCGGCATTTCAGGCGGGCCGAACTTATGCGCCCGGTGAGATTATTTCATCCCCTTGTCCTGGTCATCGCGCTGGTGTCAGGGCCCTCGTCCCTTTGCGCCGAAGATCGGCTGACTGCGGGCGATGTTGCTGAAATCGCGGGTGCTCTGGATAGCCTGATCGGGGGCTCGGCGCGCTATGGTCTTGCCGAACAGCAGGCGCGGCAGGCCATGACCTATGTCGTGCGGGACTTTGGCGAGGAGAGTCGCGAGGCGATCCTGCTGGAACGTCCCATGCTGGTGGCGGCCATCTTGCAAGGCCGGGCGGATCAGGCCGCAGAGCTTTCGGCCCGGCTGCTTGCCAAGGCGCGGCGCCTGTTGTCGCCGGATGATCCGCTGCTTTACCGGGTGATTGCCAGCCGCGCCCTTGCCTTGCGCGTTGCCGGCGATCTCGACGCGGCTCTCGCCCTGACATCCGAGGCGCTGGCCGAGGCAGAGACCCGTTTGCCAGCCAACGACACGGCGGGCGATGAGTTGTGGCTGACACAAGCCACCCTCGCGGCGGCGATGGACGACCCGGCGCTGGCCGATGCCGCCTATGCCCGGCTGGCAGACCGTCTGGCGGGGCGTGATGACCCTGAAGCGCGGGCGATGCGCGCCATGGCCATGATCGGCTGGGCCGGGTTCGTGGTGCGGACCGGCGATCTGGACCGTGGCATCGCGATTTATCAGGCGGCGATTGCCGCGATGGATGCGCAGTTTGCGGATCTAAAACACCCGCGCCTGATGCCCGCGCGGCTGGCCGCCGTGCGTCAACTGGCCGAGGCGCTGATCACGGCGGGACGGCGGGATGAGGTGGAACCGCTGGTCCGCCCCCTGATGGACGAGGTGGTGCAGGTCTATGGCCCCGACGCGCCGCAATGGGGCGATCTGGCCTTTGCCCTTGCGATCGTTCTGGGCGGCCCCGAACCGGGCGCGCCCCGCGCGGCCGAGGCGGTTGCCCTGCTGACCCGCATTATCGCCGTGTGGGAGCCGGTCTATGGCGAGGATGTAGAGGATATGGCCCGCGCCCGGCTGAATCTGGCGCAGTTGCTTGCCGCAAGCGGGCGGGTGGATCTGGCGTTGGCCGAGATCGGCAAGGTGCGCACCAATCGGGTGCCAGGCGCGCGGATGCAGTTGACCTATGTGCTGCACGAAGCCGAACTGGCCGGGGAAATCACGCGTGATCAGGCGGTTGATGCCATTCTGGGCCAGATGCAGGACAGCCAGAGCACGGGCGCAGGGGGCGCTCAGCGCCTGCTGGCCGAGCGTCTGGCAGCGGGCAGCGATGCCGGGGCTGCGGCCTTGCGTGATCTGACCGATGCCAAGGGCAGGCTGGATAGCCTGCGCGGCCAGATGGTCGAACTGGTCGGCTTGCCCGTTGCCGAACGGGCGCCCGACGCCGCCGCCCTGCTGCGGCAGGCGATCACCGCCGCGCAGACGCAGGTTGACGCCTCCTCTGCGCGGATCGGCCTTGAATTTCCCGCCCTTGCCGCCGCGACCGGGCGGTTGCCCCTGCCTCTGGCCCAGATTCGCAGCCTGCTTGCCCCGGATCAGGCGCTGGTGGTGATTGCCCCACCCGAAGGCATCTTTGATGCCGGGCTGGTGGTGGCGATAAGCCGGGATGCCCTGGACTGGCACACTTTTCAGGCCGAAGAGCCCGAGGTCGATCAGGCCGTCGCGGCGCTGCGGGGCGGGATAGATCTGCGCCTTGGCCTGCGCAGCGCCGCCGCCCTGTCAGAGGACGAAGGCGGAACCGGAAAGGTAGCCGATTTCGATTATGACGCAGCCCACTGGCTTTATACCCAGACGCTGGGGCAGGTAGAGGGCGTGACCCGCGGCAAGGCGCATCTGCTGCTGGATCTGCGTGGCGTGATGGCGACGCTGCCACCCCAATTGTTGCTGGTCAGCCCCGCATCCGCCGACGATCCGGCCAAGGCCGATTGGCTGATACGCCACCATGCAATCACCATCCTGCCGGCGATTTCGGCCCTGCGGCGGCATGCCGCTGCCCCCCTGCAGGCCGCGCTGCGGTTCGCCGCCTTTGCCGCGCCCGGGTTTTCATCGCTTGCGGCGCAAGGCCGTCTTGCCCCCTTGCCCGAAACCGCGGGCGAGGTGCGCGAGGTTGGCAGGGCGCTGGGGGCAGGGCCAGAGGCGCTGCACCTTGCCGCCGCCGCATCAGAGCGGGCGGTGAAGCAGGCCGACCTGTCGCGGGTGGATCTGTTGTACTTCGCGACCCACGGCCTGATGTCGGGGGAGGATGCAGGTCAGGGCGCGCTGGATGAACCGGCGCTGGCCCTGACCGCCGGAGGGGGGGAGGACGGCTTTCTTAAGGCCTCGGAAATTGCCGAACTGCATCTCAATGCGCGGTTTGTCGTCCTGTCGGCCTGCAACACCGCCGCTGGCACCCGACCGGGGGGCGAGGCGCTGTCGGGTCTGGTTCAGTCCTTTCTTTATGCCGGTGCGCGCGGCTTGCTGGTCAGCCACTGGCCGGTTGAAAGCCGCTCTGCCGTCGCCTTGATGACCGGCCTGTTTCGTCACCGCGCTGCCGATCCGTCGGTTGGCGCAGCCCGCGCCCAACAGCTTGCCATTCTGGACATGATCGACCATCCGGCTGATCCGCGCTGGTCGCACCCGGCCTATTGGGCGCCCTTTGTCCTGGTGGGGAACCCGGACTGACTGTTTCCAGTTTTGCCGCTCAAGCTGAAAAACCCCAGCAATTGCTGTTAATTTTTCCAAATCTGGCCACAATCTGGTGGCCATTTGACCGAAGCGCATGGTGCGCTTTGTGTTCCAAGGTTCAGATCATGGCCCTGTCCCGTCTGGTTTTCGCCCTTTCCGCCGCCTTGTTGCTGTCAGCCTGCGTCAGCTCCGAACCGGCAAGCCGCAACACGGCTGACCCAGCCGCAACGGCATATCGGACCGGCGGGCATGGCCCCGTTGTCATGGAATCGGCCTATGATGTTGTGGGGATCAGTGTGAACGTGCCCCAAAGCCTGCGGGTGTCAGAGGCGAATACGTTCCATCCCAACGCCGATATCGTCTGGCACGGCGACCCCTATGGCGACCGCTATCAGCAGGTGGCCGACATCTTCCGCAATGCCGCAACGGCGGCGACCGGCCCGATGCGCCACGGACGCGTCGTCAACGTCGGAATTGAGGTTGTCCGCTTTCACGCCGTGACCGACAAGACCCGCTCGACGTTTGGCGGCGTTCATTCGATGCACTTCATGCTGACCGTGACCGATGCCGCGACCGGCCAGGTGATTGACGGCCCCCGGCTGGTAAGGGCTGATGTCCGCGCCGCGGGCGGGAGCGCCGCCATAGCCGAGGACCGCGCAGGACGTACCCAGCGCGTGGTGGTGACCGAGCATCTGACCGAAGTGCTGCGGCGTGAATTGTCGGTGGTGGTGACCGATCCAGAAGTGGTCGGCCGCGCACTTATGGCGCTGCCACCAGCCGCGCCGGAAACTGCGGGCTAAGACTTTCCCAACCGGCAGGAAACGGATAGAGGAGGGGCATGACAGCCCCTCATTCGCTTCAAGACGATGCCGCTCCGCGCGGTCGCCCCGTAGTTCGCCTGCGCCCCAAGGCCGAGGCGCGTGCCATTCGCCACGGCTTCCCTTGGGTCTATGCCGACGAACTGGCGCTGGATCGGCGCACCAGCGGTCTGCCGCCCGGCACGCTGGCGGTGCTGGAGGACGAGTTGCGCCGCCCGATGGGCCTTGTCACCGTCAACGTGAAATCCAAGATCGTCGCCCGGATGCTGGACCGTGACCCCGAAGCGGTGATTGACCGGGCCTGGTTCGCCGAACGTCTTGCCCGTGCGCTGGCCCTGCGCGAGCGGCTGTTCGACGCCCCCTTCTACCGCCTGATCCATGCCGAGGCCGATGGCCTGCCCGGCGTGGTGATCGACCGTTTTGGCGATGCGGCGGTGATCCAGCCCAATGCCGCCTGGGCCGAGGCGCATCTGGATGACCTTGTGGCCGCGCTGGTTCAGGTGACGGGTGTTGCGACTGTCATCAAGAACGGCTCTGGCCGGGCGCGCGGGCTGGAAGGGCTGCCCGAGGAAACGCATCCTCTGTGCGGCGCGGTGGAAGGGCCGATTGCGGTGCCGATGAATGGCGCCACCTATATGGCCGACCTTACCGGCGGGCAGAAGACGGGGCTGTTCTATGACCAGCGCCCGAACCACGCCTTTGCCGCCCGGCTGGCCAAGGGGGCAAAGGTGCTGGACGTGTTTGCCCATGTCGGCGGTTTTGCCTTGGCCGCGCTGGCTGGCGGGGCCGAGACGGCGCTGGCGGTCGATGCCAGCGCGGCGGCACTGGGGCTGGCGGGGCAGGGGGCAGAGGCCATGGGTGTGGCCGACCGCTTTGCCACCCGGCAGGGCGATGCCTTTGACGTACTGGAGAGCTTGGGCGCCGAGGGCGCGCGGTTCGACCTTGTGATCTGCGATCCGCCCGCCTTTGCCCCCGCCAAACCGGCGCTGGAGGCGGGCCTGCGCGCCTATGAACGCATCGCCCGGCTGGCCGCGCCGCTGGTTGCGCCGGGGGGCTATCTGGTTCTGTGTTCATGCAGCCATGCGGCGGACCTTTCGGCCTTTCGCAACGCATCGGCCCGCGGTATCGGGCGCGGCGGGCGGCGCGGGCAGATCTTGCACACAGGCTTTGCCGGGCCGGATCATCCGGTGCTGCCGCAACTGGCGGAATCGAGCTACCTCAAGTCGATCTTCTTCCGGCTGGATTGATGCGCGCCGTTCTGGATGCCTGCGTCCTTTACCCGACTGTCCTGCGCGAGATCCTGCTAGGCGTCGCCGCAAGGGGGCTTTATGAGCCGATGTGGTCCGACCGCATCCTTCGCGAATGGACCCGCGCCACCGACAAGATCGGCCCCGGTGCCATGGCGCAGGCCGAGGGCGAGGCGCTGGTGGTCAAGGCAGCCTTTCCCCGCGCCAGTGTGCGCGAGCAACCCAATATCGAGGCGCGGGTGACGCTGCCAGACCCCAATGACGAACACGTTCTGGCGGTGGCTGTGGCCTGCCATGCCGATGCCATCGTCACCTTTAACGCCAAGGATTTTCCCCGATCCGTGCTGGCCGAATTCGGGATTGAGCGGCGCGACCCCGACGGGTTCCTGTGGGAACTGTGGTCGCGCAATCCGGCCGAGGTGGCGGCCGTGATTGAAGGCGTGCGCGCCACTGCGGAACGACTGTCGGGCGAGGACTGGCCGGTGCGCAGGTTGCTGAAAAAGGCGCAACTGCCCAAGCTGGGCAAGGCGCTGTCGGTCTGAGCCCCGGTTTCTTTGAAGAAATCGGCCCGGAGTTTTTGAAAACTCCGGCGGGTCATGCCCTCTGCCAGCGCCGCTCCATCGCATCAATCGCGGCAATCCGCTCTTCAATCGCCGGATGGCTCAACAGCCAGGCCGGTTGCCCCGAACTGGCACCGACCAGCCTTTCCAGCTTGCGCAGCAGCGATTTTTGCGGCGCGGTGCCGATGCCTGCCTTGGTCAAGAGGGCTGCGGCCCAGGCGTCCGCCTCGAACTCGTCGCGACGTGACAGCCGCGCCATCACCGCCATGGAAACCAGTCGCGCCAATCCCACGCCCACGAATGGCAAAACCCGCGCCAGCGCCGCCGACAGCACGACAAAGACCACATTCTGTCCGGTAAAGTCGATCATCCGCCGCCGCACATGGCCCAAAGCCACATGCCCCAGTTCATGCGCGATCACCGAGGCCAGCTCCTCGGCCGAAACCTCGCCGCGCGCCTTGCGGGCCAGAAAGCCGCGCGTCAGGTAAATCTGGCCATCGGGGGCGGCAAGGCCGTTGACCGCCTCAACCTCATAGACATTCACCGCAATGCGCGGCAGGTCCAGCGCACGGGCCAGATGGGCGGCAGCGGCCTCGATCTGCGGGTCGTGCAGGGGGCGGGATTTGGCGGCAAGCGCCCGCTTGGTCTGGCTGACCGACATGAGCAGCGAGACCAGCGCATAGACAACCGCAAGGGCAATGGGGATCAGCAGGGCAACCATGCGCCAGATATGGGCATGGGGGACGCGAAAGCTAGAGGCCCAAAGCCTCGGCCACGCGCATCTGGAAATATTGCACACCCTTTTCATGCCGCCCCGACAGCGGGCCGGGGCTGTAGGCCCCCGCGGCATAGTTGCGATGGGTTTCGACACAGACGGTATAATCTTCCTTCACCACCGCCAGCGTTCCGTTGACCGATTTCGCCCGCGCTTCTGCCGCCGCGTCCGACGTGTTGGCGAAGAAGAAGTGGTAATGCTGGTCGGTATGATCGGGGCGGGTCGGGTTGATGCGGCTGACGTTCATGCCGCCGTCGAACAAGGAAAGCGTCCAGTTCGGCCACATCCACAGCCATTTGCCGCGATAGAACAGCCCGTCCTTTGGCGGCGCCGTCATCTTGACGAAACCGGGGTGCGCGGTGGTCTGGAACGCCTCGAAATCAATCGCGGCGTAAAAGGACGGATGGGTGCCGGGGATATGGTAGCCCTCGACGAAATTATCGGTGTAAATCTTCCAGTTGGCGTCGAAAGTTACAGTGGCCTGATCGGTCGCGGTATAGGTTTCCATCGGCTCGTCCGCCAGTTCGGCGGGCAGGTCGCCCAACTGCTCCAGCAGGCTTGTCGCCGGGTCCAGCGCGGCAAACAGCAGCCCCCGCCACTCGGCCATATGCACCTCTTCCAGCGGCCAATCCTCGGGGATGATGGCAGGGTCTTTGCCATACCACGGCGCCTGCACCAGTCGCCCGGTATCGGCAAAACTCCATTTGTGATAGGGGCAGACGATCAGCCCGCATTTGCCGCTGCCATCGGCCAGCAACTTGGCGCCCCGGTGGCGGCAGACGTTCTTGAACCCGCGCAGGGCCCCGTCGCGTGCCCGGATGGCAAAGACCGGCGTACCCGCAATGTCGATGGCCATATATTGCCCGGCCTCGGCCAGCGCCGAAACCGGGCCCATGAACTGCCACGTCCGGGCAAAGATCGCCTGCCGCTCCTGCTGGAACACTTCGGGACGGATGTACAATCCGGGGTCGAGGTTCAGATATTGAACGGGCGGGGCATCTAGCGTCATGGCGGGCACCTCGTTGATGGGGGCAGCCTGCGGGCGGATGCGGCGGCGGTCTTGCGCAGGGGCGACAGGGGTGTCGATTTTCGCCAGGCCCGCAAGGCGGTGCCTGCGAAACAGGCGCTAGCGCAACGCCTTGATGCCGCGCGACAGGCCTTCCAGCGTCATCGGCACCATCTGGCCGCCAAAAATGTCGCGGATCAGGCGGGTGGATTGGGTATGGGCCCAATGCGCCTCAGCCACCGGGTTGATCCACAAATGGTTCGGCCAATGGTCGCAGGCACGCTGTAGCCAGACCCGGCCGGACTCCGGGTTCCAGTGTTCGTTGGCGCCGCCGGGATGCAGGATTTCATAGGGCGACATCGCCGCATCGCCGACGAAGATCGCCTTGTAGTCGCCTCCATAGCTGCGCAGCACGTCCCAGGTGGGGGTCTGCGCGTTCCAGCGGCGGGCATTGTCGCGCCACACACCTTCATAAAGGCAGTTATGGAAGTAGAAGGGGATGAGGTGCTTGAACTCGGCGCGGGCGGCCGAAAACAGTTCCTCCATCACCTTGACATAGGGGTCCATGCTGCCGCCCACGTCCAGAAACAGCAGCACCTTTACGGCGTTGCGCCGTTCCGGCCGGGTTTTGACATCCAGCCAGCCCTGCCTGGCGGTGGCCGAAATCGTGCCGTCCAGATCGAATTCCTCTGCCGCCCCGTCGCGCGCCCATTTTCGCAGCCGCCGCAGGGCGACCTTGATGTTGCGGGTGCCCAGTTCGACCTGATCATCAAGGTTCTGGAACTCTCGCCGGTCCCAGACCTTGACCGCGCGCTGGTGGCGGCTTTGGTCCTGCCCGATGCGCACGCCTTCGGGATTGTAGCCATAGGCACCAAAGGGCGAGGTGCCGGCGGTGCCCACCCATTTGTTGCCGCCCTGATGGCGGCCCTTCTGCTCGGCCAAACGCTGCTTAAGGGTCTCCATCAGCTTGTCGAACCCGCCAAGCGCCTGAATTTCCGCCTTTTCCTCGGCTGTCAGGTATTTCTCGGCCAGTTTTTCCAGCCATTCGCCGGGCAAGTCCAGCGCCTCGATCACCGCTGCGGGGGTGATCGTCTCAAGCCCCTTGAAGGCGGCGGCAAAGGCGCGGTCAAAACGGTCGAAATGGCGTTCGTCCTTGACCATGATGACCCGGGCAAGGTGGTAAAAGCCCTCGATGTCAAAAGTCACCAGATCGGCGGCCATGGCCTGATGAAAGGCCAGAAACTCGCGCAGGGAAACCGGCACCCCCTCTTTCCGCAAGGATTGGAAAAAGGGCAGAAACATCGTTCAGCGCGCCATGCGGTCGATGAAGATGCTGACGAACATGCCCAAAAGCATGAAGATAATGGCATAGATCGTGGCATATTGCAGGATGTCGAGCCGCTTGCCGCCCCGCCGTTTGGCGGTCATCCCGCCAAGACCCGCGCCGATCACAAGCCCTGCCAGTACGATCATCGCGGTTTCCTGCCCTTGCTGTGGGCGCCTAGGCCCCGTCGCGCGCGTCGAGGGCGGCGATTTCCGCAATCCGTTCGCGCATCTGTTTGTCCGAGCCGAAGCCATAGCGCGCAAGGGGGGCGGCGTCCAGATGCAGGGCGCGGGCGGCTTCGGTCTGCCCCATGCTTTCCAGCGCGCGGGCCTTGATCAGCATCAGCGTCGCGGCAAGGGCCGCGTTCTGCGATTGCCGTGCCACGGGAATCGCGTGATCCGCAAAGGCGATGGCCTGCTGTGGCTGGCCGGATTTCAGCGCGATGGCGGCAAGCTGCATGTCCACATGGGCCACATGCACCTCGGCGCCGGGCAGGGTGTCATAAACGCGCCGCGCCTCTGTCAGCGCAAGCACGGCGGCCTGCGGATCATGGCCAAGCTGAGAGCGCCCCACCGCGTAAAGCGCCAGTCCCAGCCGGACGTCATGCCAGCCCTGAGCGCGCGCGATGGCCAGCATTCGCTGTGCCGCAACCGCCCGGTGTTTTCCGCCCTTCGGGCCAAAGGTCGCCTCGACCGCTTCGGTCCATTCATGCGGGCCGATGGCCGCGACCGTGGGCGGCTGGCCGATACCGGCGGGGTTCAGCCGGGCCAGTATCGCGGGCAGGCGGGCGGCCACTTCGGCCTCGGTCATCCCCGAATGCAGGTCGGGCGCATAGTGTATGCGAAGCATCAGCATGTCGAAGGGGGTCAGAACCGCGTTGAAATTGTCGTCGTTGAAGACGGAATCGGTCAGACGATAAAGATCGTTCAGCGGGCCGAGGGCCTGGGCCAGCTCTTCGTGAAAGCAGTCGCGCACCTCTTGCGGGCTGGTGTCAGTGGGCACGAAAATCGCCGCCCGCTCGCGTCGGGTCAGGCGCGACCAGTCGGTCAGCATGTCGTTCCGGTGGCTGCGATATTCGGCGAACGAACTGACGTTGGGCACAACAAAGCAGGCAGCGGTGGGGGCCGCGCGGGTCAGCGTGCGGCGTGGAATGAATTCGATGGTGATGTTGGCCTGCGATCCGGCGGCGGCGGTATGGATGTCCAATCCGGCCTCGGCCCGCATCCGCGCGACAACGCGCTGCAATTCCGCTGCCGCCTGTGGCGGGGCCGCGCCTGCCAGCGCCACCGTGACCGGCGTTTCAAACCGTGTGAGCACGCTTAACCGCCGCCCGCTTTCCATCTGGAATTCCAGATCCAGAAAGTTGCGCGCCAGATCGGCATTGCCATGCAGCGGGGCTGTCAGCGTCGGCTGTTGGTCGGCCATCGGTGGCAGGGCGACCGATCCCATCGCCGAAGAGCGGGCCTGCATCGTCACCTCGGCTGCCGGACGCGCGGCGCAGGCGGCCAAGAGCAGGACCGGAAGAATAAGGGCACGGCGCATCAGGGACGTCTCGCTTGCAAAGAAGGGCGCAGGAGGTTCAAGGCGTCGTGGCAGGCCAGTTCCCGGTATGGCTTTTGCGAGGGAAGCCCCCACTCCCCTCGCGCCACCGGCCCGTTGCGGCTTGTGCCGCCGGTCCACCTTACCTTGTTTGCCACCATAACTCCGTGCCTGCCAGATGTTCTAGAAGAAAGTTCAGCAAGGCAATGATTTTGTTGAGGTTAACCAGATACGACGGCCAAAATGGCCGGTGCGGCAGCCAGTTGATCCGGTGATGAGGCAACATGCCGGCAATGTCTGATTCCTGGTGGTCCGGTGTCAATCTTTGGATGTTCGGTGGCGCTGGCAACTAGCCTTGGCGGTTCAGGTCCGGTGAGGCACCAGATGTGCCGATGCGGAATCGCGGAATATTTCAAACCAATTCAAGTTCCGGGCCGCCCTTGGGGAGTTTGCTGCCAAGACGCGGCCAGGTTCCGGCCACACCCCCCGAATCGGGGTTATCCACAGGCCGCGCCTACCGCTGCCCGCGCGCCATGAAGGCCAGACGCTCGAACAGTTGCACATCCTGCTCGTTCTTCAGCAGCGCGCCATACAGCCGCGGCAAGGCGTGTTTGCCCTCGCGCCGCAGGTCTTCGGGCGACAAATCTTCTGCCAGCAACAGCTTGAGCCAGTCCAGTGCCTCGGAGGTGGAGGGCTTCTTTTTCAGCCCCGGTGTTTCGCGAATCTCGAAAAACTGGGTCAGGGCGGTGGCCAGCAGCGCCTCTTTGATGCCGGGGTAGTGCAGCCGGACGATCGCGGCCAGAACCTCGGGGTCGGGAAAGCGGATGTAGTGAAAGAAGCAGCGGCGCAGGAAAGCCTCGGGCAGTTCTTTCTCGTTGTTCGAGGTGATAATGACCACGGGCCGCTGGTGGGCGCGGACGGTTTCGCCGGTTTCATAGACGTGAAACTCCATCCGGTCGAGTTCCTGCAACAGGTCGTTCGGAAACTCGATATCGGCCTTGTCGATCTCGTCGATCAACAGCACCACCCGGCCCGGCGCGGCGAAAGCCTGCCACAACTTGCCCTGCCGGATGTAGTTCGCAAGGTCATGCACCCGCGCATCGCCCAACTGGCTGTCGCGCAGGCGGCTGACGGCATCGTATTCATAAAGACCCTGCTGCGCGCGCGTGGTCGATTTCACATGCCATTCGATCAGCGGCAGGCCCAGGCTTGCCGCCACCTGGCGCGCCAGCTCGGTCTTGCCGGTGCCCGGCTCTCCCTTGACCAGCAGGGGGCGTTCCAGCGTTACGGCGGCATTGACCGCGACCTTCAGGTCGTCGGTGGCGACATAGCTGTCGGTGGTGTCGAACTTCATGGCAGCCTCGCTGACCCTCTGTCTTTGGCGCGACCCTAGAGGGGCCGTCAAAATGTCGCAACTGCTAGTGACAATGGTCTGGCGATAGGCTACATGCCGCGCCAACAGGACCGCGCCACGTCAGTTGCCACCTGACCAAGGCGCGCCGACACGACTGGAGTGTGCTGTGATGAAGCCCGAAGTGTTCTTGCCTGACGACTACCGGCCGGCCGAAGACGAGCCCTTCATGAATGACCGGCAGTTGGAATATTTCCGCCGTAAACTTCTGATCTGGAAGCAAGAGCTTTTGGACCAGTCGGCAGAGACGCTGGACAATCTGACCGAAAGTGCGCGCAATGTGCCCGATCTGGCCGACCGCGCCAGTGAAGAGACCGACCGCGCGCTGGAGCTGCGCACACGCGACCGGCAAAGGAAGCTGATCGCCAAGATTGATTCTGCGCTGCGGCGGATCGACAACGGTGAATACGGCTATTGCGAGATGACCGGAGAGCCGATCAGCCTGAAACGGCTGGATGCGCGGCCCATCGCGACCATGACACTGGAGGCGCAAGAGCGGCACGAGCGGCGCGAGAAGGTGCACCGCGACGATTGACCGCCTGCTGCGGGGCTTGCGGCCCTGAACCCGATGACCCAAGGATATGCCGGGCATTTTGCCCGGCTTTTTCTTTTCCGGGGGGACTGCATGGCGCAAGAGGTGACGATCCTCGGGGCAGGGGTGGCGGGCCTTGCCTTGGCGCGGGCCCTTGCGCGGCAGGGCTGGCAGGTATTGGTGCTGGAGCAGGCCGATGCCGTCCGAGAGGTGGGGGCTGGCCTTCAGATCGGACCGAACGGCGCCGCCGTGATGGACGCGCTGGGGCTGGGGGAAGAGTTGCGGGCCGCTTCGGTGCGGGCTCGTGCGGTTGCCCTGAAAGATGGCCTGACCGGCACGACCGTGCTGCGGATGGGAATGGAGACGCCCTATCCTGCGCTTGGCTGGCATTTCCTGCACCGTGCCGATCTGATCGACATTCTGGCCAATGGCGCGCGCGAGGCGGGCGCCCAGATCCGCCTGCTGCACAAGATTGACCGGGTTGACCTGTCCGGCCCGCGCCCGCGTGTGGTGACGGCGCAGGGGGCAGAGTTTCTGCCCGGCGTGCTGATCGGGGCCGACGGGCTGCATTCGCTGACCCGCGCCACGTTAAACGGGGCTGGCGCGCCGTTCTTTACCGGGCAAGTTGCCTGGCGGGCGGTGGTGCCCGAGACGCCCGGAGCCGAGCCGGTGGCCGAGGTGCATATGGGGCCGGGGCGCCATCTGGTCAGCTATCCTTTGCGCGGCGGTCGCTGGCGCAACATCGTCGCGGTGGAAGAGCGCAAGACCTGGGTTCAGGAAAGCTGGTCGCTGCGCGATGACGCGATGGAGCTGCGGCTGGCCTTTCAGGGCTTTAACCCCCGGGTGCAGGGCTGGCTGGAACAGGCACAGGATGTCTGGCTGTGGGGTCTGTTCCGCCATCCGGTCGCCCCGGTCTGGCAACGGGTGATGGCGGAAGGCGCCGTGGCCATCCTGGGCGATGCGGCGCATCCGACGCTGCCATTTCTGGCGCAAGGGGCGGGTATGGCGCTGGAAGATGCCTGGACGCTGGCGAAGGCGCTGGCACGGGGGGGGCAGGCGCTTCCCGCCTGGCAGGCCACGCGCGCGCCACGCTGCGCCCGGATCGTGCAGGCCGCGAACAGCAATGCCCGCGCCTATCATCTGTCGGGGTTGCCCCGGTTCATCGGCCATAGCGTGCTGCGCATCGGCAATGCGATAGCACCCGATCTGGCGTTGAAACGGTTCGACTGGCTTTACGGCTTTGACGTGACCAGGGATCAGGCCGAAACGGTCTGATCGGCGGCAGGGCAGCACAGATCCAGCCCGCCCGCCATCACCACGGCCTCTCGTGAAAGCCGCAGGCTGACGAAATGGGCAAGCGGCACACGCTCTTGCCGGATGAACTCTCCATCCGCCAGTTGCGCGACCGGCACCGCCGCCTCTGCCACGCCCCACAGCGCCTTGGCGCGCCAGTCACGCAGCAGAACGCGCTGATCGGGGGCAAGGCGCACTTCGACACCCGGACGGCCAATACCAAGGGTATCGGGGCTGACCACGACGACCAGCGCGTCCTTCTGGCTGCGCAGGTCCGCCGAAACCACCTTTGCCATGCCGCGCCGCGTGATCACCCGGTCACCCGGCCCAAGCAGCTCTGCCGGCAATTCGCCCTCTGCGGTCATCACCAGCGTCCCCGCCAGAAAGCCGATTGCTTCGCCGGCCTCTTCCAAGGTTACCCCGGTCGGGGCGACTTCGATCAATCGGGCAAGGGCAAGCGTGGACATTGCAACCTCGGGAAGAAGACCTGCTAAACTTTCCCGTCAAATGCGGTGCGAATGTGGCGCGGTGCGGTCATTTCGATGGACGGGCGTGGGGGAAACGACACGCTTTTTCCTCTCGCATCCTTTAGCGGGCTTTGTTAGAAGGGCGCGGATTTGCGGGGTGGGCCATCCGGCCCGCTCTGTGGCAATTCGCGGGTGTGGCGGAACTGGCAGACGCACCGGATTTAGGTTCCGGCGCCGCAAGGCGTGGGGGTTCGACTCCCTTCACCCGCACCAGGCATGGATTGAGAAGGACGAACAGATGCAGGTCACCGAGACCCTGAAAGACGGCCTGAAGCGCGCCTACACCATCACGGTGTCGGCGGCCGAGCTGGAAGCGAAAGTGCAGGAAAAGCTGCTTGAGGCCCAGCCCGACATTGAAATCAAGGGCTTCCGCAAGGGTAAGGTTCCTCTGGCGATCCTGAAAAAGCAGTTCGGCCAGCGCCTGATGGGCGATGCGATGCAAGATGCCATCGACGGCGCGATGAAAGACCATTTCGAGGCGACCGGCGACCGCCCGGCGCTGCAGCCCGAAGTCAAGATGGTGGGCGGCGAAGAGTGGAAAGAGGGCCAGGATGTCGTGGTCGAAATGGCCTACGAAGCCCTGCCGCCGATTCCCGAACTGGACACCGGCAAGATCACGCTGGAGCGTCTGGTCGTGAAGGCCGATGACGCCGCCGTGGACGAGGCGCTGAAGAACCTGGCCGACAACGCCAAGAACTTCGAGGCGCGCAAGAAAGGCTCCAAGGCCAAGTCGGGCGATCAGGTCGTGATCGACTTCAAGGGCTCGGTCGACGGCGACTATTTCGAGGGCGGCTCAGGCGAGGATTACCCGCTGGTTCTGGGTTCGAACAGCTTCATCCCCGGCTTCGAGGATCAGCTGGTCGGCGCCAAGGCGGGTGAGGAAGTCAAGGTCGAGGTCACCTTCCCCGAGGCCTATGGTGCGGCGCATCTGGCTGGCAAGGCCGCCGTGTTCGAAACCACCGTCAAGGAAGTGCGCGAGCCGAAGGCCGCCGAGATCGATGACGAGCTGGCCAAGAAATTCGGTGCCGAGGATCTGGCCGCGCTGAAGGGCCAAATCTCCTCGCGTCTGGAAGAAGAATACAAGGGCGCCTCGCGCGCCGTGATGAAGCGGTCGCTGCTGGATCAACTGGACGGTCTGGTCAAGTTCGACCTGCCCGCGAAGCTGGTCGATGCCGAAGCCTCGCAGATCGCCCATCAACTGTGGCACGAGGAAAACCCCGACCACCACGGCCACGATCACGGCTCGATCGAAACCACCGACGAGCACAAGAAGCTGGCCGAACGCCGCGTGCGTCTGGGTCTTCTGCTGGCTGAAATCGGTCGCAAGGCCGATGTCGAAGTGTCCGATGCCGAGATGACCCAGGCCGTTCTGGCCGCTGCCCGCCAGTATCCGGGCCAGGAACGCGCCTTCTTTGAATTCGTGCAGAAGAACGCCCAGATGCAGCAGCAACTGCGTGCGCCCTTGTATGAAGACAAGGTGGTCGATCACATCGTGGCCGGTGCCAAGGTGACCGACAAGGAAATCGGCAAGGACGACCTGCAAAAGGCCGTCGAGGCGCTGGACGAGTTCTAAGCGCCCCTTGCAGGCAAAAGATCAGGCCGCGCCTTCGGGTGCGGCCTTTTTTGTTGGCCCATCCGCCCGCACCACATAAATCCCCGCGCCGATGATGATGGCGATGCCCAGCCACCCCAAATCGTCCGGCAAATCGCCCCAGAACAGCCAGCCCCACAGGATGCCCCAGAAGGCGAAGGTGAACTCGAACGGGGCCACCACGGAATTGGCGGCGATGCGATAGGCCTGCGTCAGCAGCGTCAGGCCGATGGCGGCGATGACACCACAGGCGCACATCAGGGCCGCATCCTTCATGGTGGGCCAGACCCAGCCGCGCGTCAGGAAAGCAAGGCTCGCGTGGCCTGTGCCTTCATGCGCACCACCGCCATAGATCAGCGCCAGCACCGCAGCACACAGAAGAAAGGCGATGTTGCCCCAGAAGGCCAAAGCCGCCGCACTGTCGCGCGTGCCCATGATCCGCGCCATCACCATCGAACCGGCATAGGCTGCGCCACAGAACACCGGCAACAGGGCTGCCCAGTCGAACACATCGCCCCCCGGCCGCACCATAATCAGAACACCCGCGAATCCGGCGCCCACCGCCAGCCAGCGGCGCGAACTGACGCGTTCCTTCAGGACCAGCGCCGACAGCAGGGTGATCATCAGCGGCGCGGTGAAATACAAGGCCACGGTCGTCGCCATCGGCAGGGCGGCCAGCGCGAGGTAATAGGCGGTATAGGCCAGAAAGTTCAGCAGGCCACGCGCCAGCATCGCGGGCCAGGTCGGGCTGATCAGCCCGCGCAGGTTGCCATCCATCGCTTTTGTGATCAGCAGCAGGCAGGGAAAGGCCGTCAGGCTGCGCAGCACCATCGCCTGATGCAGCGGATAGCTGCCGGAGATCAGCTTCAGGATCAGGTCCTGAACCGAAAAGATCGCGATGCCTGCAATCAGGCACAGGATACCGATGGTGGTGGATGAGGCGCGCATGACGGGCAGGCTAGCCTTGGGCAGGGCGCGCGCTGTCCTGTTCCCGACGCGCGTTGTCGGGCACCCGTCATTGTCTTGCAAACGAAAACCGCGCCCCGATTGCGCGGGGCGCGGCTGATAATCCCTGACGGGAAGATTATTCGTCGTTGGCGGCGGCGCCGACTTCGTCGAACAGCTCGGCGATCTCGAACTCGGCCGCGGCTTCCGCCTCGGCTGCCAGTTCCTGGATCGACTTGCCCGAGGCTTGCAGTTCGGCTTCTTCGGTCGAACGGGCGACGTTCAGCTTGATCGAGGCCGATACTTCGGGGTGCAGGACCACGGTCACGGTGTGGATGCCCAGATCCTTGATCGGCTTGTCCAGCTCGACCTGGTCGCGCTTGACGGTAAAGCCCGCGGCGGTCGCGGCTTCGGCGGCGTCACGGGGCGAAACCGACCCGTAAAGCGCACCGGCGTCCGAGGCCGAGCGAATCACCACGAAGACCTGACCGTCCAGCTTTTCAGCCACGGCTTCGGCTTCTTTCTTGGTTTCAAGGTTATGGGCCTCAAGCTGGGCCTTCTTCACCTCGAACGACTTGATGTTGGCGTCGTTCGCGCGAAGGGCCTTGCCCTGCGGCAGAAGGAAGTTGCGCGCGTAGCCGTCCTTGACGTTGACGACTTCGCCCATCTGGCCAAGCTTGGCCACGCGCTGAAGCAGGATAACTTGCATGTGCCTGTCTCCCTTACTTCACGGCATAGGGCAGCAGGGCCAGGAAGCGGGCGCGCTTGATGGCTTGTGCCAGTTCACGCTGCTTCTTGGCCGAGACTGCGGTGATGCGGGACGGAACGATCTTGCCGCGCTCGCTGATGTAGCGTTGCAGCAGACGCGTGTCCTTGAAATCGATCGCCGGTGCATTGTCGCCCGAGAAGGGGCAGACCTTGCGGCGGCGGAAAAACGGTTTGTTCGCCATGGTTTATGCTCCTGTTTTCAGATCAGCGACGGAAACCGCCCGAACGCTCGGGACGATCGCCGAACGAGGGACGCTCACGACGTTCACCACCGCCGAAACCGCCTTCAGGACGGTCACCGCGGTCGCCGCGCTCACGCTCGTCGCGCTTTTGCATCTGAACCGAGGGGCCCTCGGCATGGGTATCGACCTTGATCGTCAGAACGCGCATGACATCGTCATGCAGACGCATCAGGCGTTCCATTTCCTGCACGGCGGCCGCGGGCGCGTCCGACTTGAGCAGGGCATAGTGGCCCTTGCGGTTCTTGTTGATCTTGTAGGCCATCGTCTTGACGCCCCAGTATTCGGATTCGACGACCTTGCCGCCGTTGTCCGAAAGGACGGTCGAGAAGTGTTCCACCAGGCCTTCGGCCTGCGCGTTGGACAGGTCCTGACGCGAAATAAAGACATGCTCGTACAGCGGCATGTGCACTCCGGTTCTGTCAGGCGCATTTCATAGGACGGGCAAACCCCTTGCTGCGGCCCGTCCACGAGAGGCTGCGCCGGTTCATGGAAAATGCAGCAAAGGATGGGGCCTTATACAGAAGAACGCTTGGGATGCAAGCCTTGGGGCACAGGGGGAATTCCTCGTTGCCATGGCGAAGGCCATCGCCTTCGGCACGCGATGACGGTGGCAAGTGGCACCGCCGGGCCCCTGAGGCCCGGCCAGCGCCCACCGGGGGCAGGCACTGGCCTCTCGGGGGTTCTGGTGGACAGGACTTTTGTTGAAGCCGCACACACGGGCGGGGTATCGTGGCCTAGCGCGCCGAGGCGGGCAGGCCGAACATCCGGTCAAAAGCCCAGGTGAAGGCGAACGTATAAACCGCAAAGAACACCAGCAGCCCCGCATCATAGATCAGCGCCTGCAACAGCGTCACGCCCATCCACCAGGCCAGGAACGGCACCATCAGGATCAGCAGGCCCCCCTCGAACAACGCGCCATGCACAATGCGGCGGCGGAACGAGCGGCCCTTGACGGTCTGCCGTCGCTCCCACGCCTCGAAGCCTGCGTTGAAGACATAGTTGAACAGAAGCGCGATGATCATCGAGCCAAGGGCGGCACCCCCGGCGGTCTGGGCATCCTGATCGGAAAAGGCCAAGAGGCCGAGGGTCGAGATGATCAGGCCGATCGCCTCGAACAGGACGGCGTAGATCACGCGGCGCAGGACAGGGGATATCTGGCTCATGAGGCGCGACCCTGAAGCCGCCGCTGTCCGGCGTCAATGGTTCGCGCCGATTGCAGGATGAGGCGGGAAAGGTTAATCGGGGAAAAAGATCGTGAGGGGGACAGGCATGAGCCGCGCATTCGTATTTCCGGGGCAAGGGGCGCAAGCCATCGGCATGGGCAAGGCTTTGGCCGAGGCCTATCCGGCCGCGAAAGCCGTGTTCGACGAGGTCGATGACGCGCTGCAAGAAAAGCTGTCGGCCCTGATCTGGGGCGGCGACATTGCGGAACTGACGCTGACCCAGAACGCGCAGCCGGCGCTGATGGCGACCTCGATGGCGGCGATGGCGGCGTTGGGGGCCGAAGGTCTGGGCATCCAGCAGGGCGATTTCGTGGCCGGGCATTCGCTTGGCGAATACTCCGCCCTTTGCGCGGCCGGCTCCCTGAGCCTTTCTGACACCGCGCGCCTGCTGCGCATTCGCGGCAAGGCGATGCAAGAGGCGGTTCCGGTGGGTGTGGGCGCCATGGCCGCCCTGCTGGGCCTTGATTTCGCGACCGCAACCGAAGTGGCGGCCGAGGCGGCGCAGGGCGAGGTGTGCCAGGCCGCGAACGACAACGACCCCGCGCAGGTGGTGGTTTCGGGCCACAAGGCGGCAGTGGAGCGGGCGGTCGAGATTGCCAAGGCCAAAGGCGCCAAGCGCGCGCTGATGTTGCCGGTCTCTGCCCCTTTCCACTGCGCGCTGATGCAGCCCGCCGCAGCCGTGATGGCCGAGGCGCTGGCGGGCGTGGTGATCCATGCCCCGAAGGTCCCGCTGGTCGCCAACGTCCGGGCCGAGGCGGTGACCGAGCCTGACCGCATCCGCCAGCTTCTGGTGGCGCAGGTCACCGGTTCGGTCCGCTGGCGGGAATCGGTGCTGTGGATGGCGGGCGCGGGCGTGGCCGAATACTGGGAAATCGGTGCGGGCAAGGCGCTTTCTGGCATGATCAAGCGAATCCTGGGCGGTGATGTGGTGCTGAAAGCCGTGGGGACGCCAGAGGATGTGGTGGCATTGAAGGCATGAGGCTTGCGCCCGTGGCCAAGCCCGGGGGCTTCGCGCCCCCGGACCCCCACGGGATATTTATGGACAGAAAATGATCTTCGGGGTGGGGAAATTTGCGATGTTTGATCTGACTGGGAAAACGGCACTGGTCACCGGCGCATCGGGTGGGATCGGTGGCGCGGTGGCACGAGCCCTGCATGCCGCCGGGGCAACCGTTGGCCTTTCGGGCACGCGGGTCGAGCCGTTGGAGGCGCTGGCGGCGGAATTGGCGGGGCGGGCCCATGTTCTGCCCTGCAACCTTTCGGTTGCCGAAGAGGTCGAGGCGCTGATGAAGCAGGCGGCCGAGGCGATGGGGCAGGTGGATATTCTGGTCAACAATGCCGGGATCACCCGCGACGGGCTGATGATGCGAATGTCGGATGACGACTGGGCACAGGTGATCGAGGTGAACCTCACCTCATCCTTCCGTCTGTGCCGGGCGGCCTTGCGCGGCATGATGAAGGCCCGCTGGGGGCGCATCATCAACATCACCTCTGTGGTCGGCACGGCGGGCAACCCCGGCCAGGCCAATTATGCCGCCGCCAAGGCCGGCCTTCAGGGCCTGTCGAAGTCGCTTGCACAAGAGGTGGCGAGCCGGGGCATCACGGTGAACTGCGTGGCGCCGGGACTGGTGGAAACCGCGATGACCGAAAAGCTGAACGATGAGCAGCGCGCGCGTATCCTGGCCGACGTTCCGGCGGGGCGCATGGGCAAGCCGGAAGAGATTGCGGCGGCGGTGCTGTATCTGGCCTCGTCCGAGGCTGCCTATGTGACAGGGGCCACGCTGCATGTGAATGGCGGCGGCAACATGGCGTAGCGGGTTGACCTAGGCCCCAGGTCGCGGCCAATCTTCTTGCCATGCCCGCGTGGCTTTGCTATCAGCCGCGCCAAAGACAGCCGGGGCCATCTGCCCCCTTGATGAGGAAGTGACATGAGCGACATCGCCGAGCGCGTTAAGAAGATCGTCGTCGAGCATCTCGGCGCGGATGCCGACAAGGTGACCGAGAATGCCTCGTTCATCGACGATCTGGGCGCAGACAGCCTTGATACCGTCGAACTGGTGATGGCCTTCGAAGAAGAGTTTGGCATCGAGATCCCCGATGACGCCGCCGAAACCATCCAGACCTTCGGCGATGCGGTAAAGTTCATCTCGGGCGCTGTCTGAGACCTTTCGCAGGATTACGGAAAGGGCGGCCCTTGGGCCGCCTTTTCTTTTGGCCAAGGCGGCCTTGTCTTGTCCCCACGCATGGGCAGGGCGTGGATCTGCGGTCGCCAGGCGGCAGGTTCCGGTGTTCGAGACCGCGATCACCGGGAAGGCCCGGGGCGCTTATGGGCCTGTCGGTCGTGGGCGGCCGTTTGCCCGTCGGGGATTTTGCCCGAAGTGGGGCGAGAAGCGACGCCCTTCACTTTGGCGTTGCGGCCTTTCGCCCCTGTGGCGGGTTTCGCGCCCTTGAACCTCACCTGTGCTGTGCGCAAGATGCCGGTAACAAGGAGGTGAGGCATGGCGACACTGGGAACGATGTTCGGGGCAGGGGCGGCGCGCGGCTTTCTTGGTCTGCCAGAGGCGCCTGACCTTGGGCGTCTTGCGGCGGATGTGGTGATTCTGGGGGCCGATGGCTGTACGCCGTATCCCAGCGTTGGCCATTATTGTGCCGGGGGGGCTGCGGCAATCCGGGCGGGCGGGGCACAATGGGCGGCCTCGCAACAGGCGATGAACTTTGATCTGGGGCAGGCGGTGATCCCAGAAGGGGTGCGGATCGTCGATGCGGGCGATCTGGCGGTTTCGGGCGACGGGGCGGCGAACCGGGCCTTGCTGCGCGAGGCGGTCGGCAAGGTGCTGGTCGCCGGTGCCGTGCCGGTGCTGCTGGGGGGCGACGATTCGTTGCCCATCCCGCTGTTGCAGGCGCTGGAGGCGCAGGGGCCGCTGACCATCCTGCAAATCGACGCCCATATCGACTGGCGCGAGGATGTGGGCGGCGAGCGTTGGGGCCTCTCATCCACCATGCGGCGGGCGTCAGAGATGGCGCATGTGCGCCAGATCATCCAGGTTGGCCAGCGTGGCATCGGCTCTGCCCGGCCCGGCGATGCGGTTGCGGCCCAGGAATGGGGCGTGACCTTTGTTCCCGCGCGTGAGGTGGCGGCAGAAGGCATTGGCCGCGCGCTGTCGCTGATCCCGCAGGGCGCGAATATCGCCATCTGTCTGGATGTGGACGCACTGGACCCGGCGATCATGCCCGCCGTGATCGGCCGGGCGGCGGGGGGCCTGACCTATTGGCAGGTGTTCGAGTTGATTGCCGGGGCGGCGGCGCGCGGGCGGATCGTCAGCTTCGACATGGTGGAATTCATGGCCGAGCGGGATATCGACGGGCAGGGGGCGCTGGTGGCGGCGCAGTTGCTGGCGGGCGTTTTGGGCATTCTTGCAGGACAGGTAGGGAAATGAGCAAGTTCAACCAACCGCTTGGCGGTAATGACATGCCGCGCTTCGGCGGCCCGGCCACCATGATGCGGCTGCCTTCGCAGGCCGATGCCTCCGGGCTGGATGTGGCCTTTGTCGGCATTCCGATGGACATTGGCACCTCGAACCGGCCCGGCACGCGGCTGGGGCCGCGCCAGATCCGCGACGAAAGCAGGATGCTGCGGCCCTATAACATGGCGACCGGCGCGGCGCCGTTCGAGCATTTGCAGGTGGCCGATATCGGCGATGTGCCGATCAACACCTTCGATCTGAAAAAGTCGGTCGATATCATCACGGCGTTTTATGACGATGTGCTGGCCAAGGGCGCACTGCCGCTGACGCTGGGGGGCGACCATACGCTGACCTGGCCTATCTTGCGCGCGGTCAAAAAGAAACACGGGCCGGTGGCGCTGATCCATGTCGATGCCCATGCCGACATCAACGATACCATGTTTGGCGAAAAGGTCGCCCATGGCTGCCCCTTCCGCCGCGCGTTCGAGGATGGCTGCCTGATCAACGACAAGGTGTTCCAGATCGGGCTGCGCGGAACTGGCTATTCCCCGGAAGATTTCGACTTGGGCCGCAAGAACGGTTGGACGGTCGTGCAGGCCGAGGCGTGCTGGCACAAATCGCTGGTGCCCTTGATGGCCGAGATCCGGGCCAAGATCGGCGATGCGCCGGTATATCTGAGCTATGACATCGACAGCCTTGACCCCGCCTTTGCGCCGGGGACGGGAACGGTAGAACCGGGCGGGCTGACCATCTGGCAGGGGCTGGAGATCGTGCGCGGCTGTGCGGGGCTGAACCTTGTGGGCGGCGATCTGGTCGAGGTGTCGCCCCCCTATGACCCCAGTGGCAATACCGCACTGGTGGGGGCGAACCTGCTTTATGAGATGCTGTGCGTCCTGCCGGGGGTGCCGCAGGGGCGATAGGCCCCTCTCCCCCTTTGGGGGAAGGGCAACCCCTTGCACCCATTCCCCCTGCGGTCTAATCCACGCCCGACCCCGCAAAGAAAGGCTGCCCGATGATCCCGCGCTATTCCCGCCCCGACATGGTTGCCATCTGGGATCCCCAGACCCGTTTCCGTATCTGGTATGAGATCGAGGCCCATGCCTGCGACGCCCAGGCCGCGTTGGGTGTGATCCCCAAGGCCAATGCCGAGGCGGTGTGGAAAGCCAAGGACGTGGAATTCAACGTCGCCCGCATCGATGAGATCGAGGCGGTGACCAAGCATGACGTGATCGCCTTTTTGACCCATCTGGCCGAGATCATCGGCAACGATGAGGCGCGGTTCGTTCATCAGGGCATGACCAGTTCCGACGTGCTGGACACCACGCTGAACATTCAGCTTGTCCGCGCCAGTGACCTGCTGCTGGCAGGCGTTGACCGTGTTCTGGCCGCGCTGAAAACCCGCGCCTATGAGTATAAGGACACAGTGCGTATTGGCCGCAGCCACGGCATTCATGCCGAACCCATCACCATGGGCCTGACCTTCGCCCGCTTCTATGCCGAGATGAGCCGCGCCAAGCGTCGCCTGATTGCCGCCCGCGAAGAAATCCGCACCGGCGCGATTTCGGGTGCGGTGGGCACCTTTGCCAATATCGACCCGCGTGTCGAGGAATACGTTTGCGACAAGCTGGGGCTGATCCCGGAAACCATCAGCACGCAGGTCATTCCCCGCGACCGCCACGCCATGTTCTTCGCCACCCTTGGCGTCATCGCCAGCAGCATCGAGAACATCGCCATCGAAATCCGTCACATGCAGCGCACCGAGGTGCTGGAGGCCGAGGAATTCTTCAGCCCCGGTCAAAAGGGCTCGTCGGCCATGCCGCATAAACGCAACCCCGTGCTGACCGAAAACCTGACCGGCCTTGCGCGCCTTGTCCGCATGTCGGTGGTGCCGGCACTGGAGAATGTCGCCCTCTGGCACGAACGTGACATCAGCCATTCCAGTGTCGAGCGGGCCATCGGCCCCGATACCACGATCACACTGGATTTCGCCCTGCACCGCTTGGCTGGCGTGGTGGAAAAGCTGGTGGTTTACCCCGAGAACATGCTGAAGAACATGAACAAGTTCAAAGGTCTGGTCATGTCGCAGCGGGTGCTTCTGGCGCTGACGCAAGCGGGTGTCAGCCGTGAGGACAGCTATCGGCTGGTGCAGCGCAACGCGATGAAGGTCTGGGAAAAGGGTGCCGATTTCAAGACCGAGCTGCTGGCCGACCCCGAGGTTACGGCGGCCCTGTCGCCCGCCGAGATCGAGGAAAAGTTCGACCTTGGCTATCACACCAAGCATGTCGATACCATTTTCGCCCGGGTCTTCGGCTGAGTTTCTGCCTTTCGTGCCCCGGTCGCGCTGGCCGGGGCATGATCAGAAAAACGTGCATCCACGATTGCGGATTCCGTGTTAGCTTTTTCAAAGCAACCGGAGAAGCCCCATGCGCCTTTTGCCCGCCATCGCGCTGTTCGTGACCTTGCCTTTTGCCGCTTTTGCCGCCGGGTCGGACGACAGCGAACCGCCAAAGCCCACCCAGACCACAACCCAGTGCAAGGACGGGGAGGTTTGGGATGAGGCACAGCAGAAATGCGTTCCGCCGCAATACCACGGCCTGAACAACGATCAACGGTTCCGCGCGGTGCGCGAACTGGCCTGGGCCGGGCGCTATGACGATGCCATGCTGGTCCTGTCGTCAATGACCGAAGGCGATACCGACCGCGTGCTGACCTATCGCGGCTTCATCCTGCGCAAATCGGGCAATCTTGAACAGGGCATCGTGGCCTATGAGGCGGCGCTGAAGGTGAACCCCGGCAACATCCTGACGCACAGCTATTTTGGTCAGTTGCTGGTCGAGATGAACGAGATGGATGCAGCGCGCGCGCATCTTGCCGCGATCCGCAGCAATGGCGGGCAGGGCACCTGGGCCGAAACCTCGCTGGCCCGTGCCATCGAGACCGGGACGACCTATACCTACTGACCTTGGAAAAAAGGGGACGGCATGAAATCCCTGCTGATTCTTGCGCTGTGTCTGGGGGCCGGGGCCGCGCTTGGCCAGCAGCAATCGGTGCCGCCGGGCGGGCGTGACTGCGACAGCCCGCCAAGCTGCGCCGAGGGGACGCTGTGGAATCCCGGCACGAAAACCTGCGAGGCGGTCTCGAGCTAAGCCTGCGTTAACCTGCGCCTGCCAGTCTGGCCCTGACCGGGCAAGAGAGGCAGATATGTCGGAACGGCAGGCTTTGGCACGAATTGAACCTGTGAAGCGGGCGGTGGCGGTTCCGTCTGCGCCAAAGGCAAGGGTTCCCAGCCCACGCGAAAAAGCAGCCATCATCGTTCGCTTCCTGCTGGCCGAGGGCGCGGAAATTCCGCTGTCGCGGCTGCCCGACCACATGCAGTCGGCGTTGACCGAGCAGATGGGCCAGATGCGGCTGGTGGATCGCACGACGCTGGCCAGTGTGGTTGAGGAGTTTCTGGCAGAGCTGGAGCAGGTGGGCATGGCCTTTCCCGGCGGCATCGAAGATGCCCTGTCGGTCATGGGGGGGCATATTTCGCCCAATGCCGCCAGTCGGTTGCGCCGTCTGGCCGGGGCCTCTGCCAAGGCCGATCCATGGGACCGGCTGACCCAACTGCCAACCGATCGCCTGTTGCCCGTTTTGGAAGAGGAAAGCGCCGAGGTGGCGGCGGTTATGTTGTCAAAGCTGCCTGTGGCGCGGTCGGCCGAACTTTTGGGGATGCTGCCGGGCGAGCGGGCGCGGCGCGTGGCCTTTGCCGTCTCGATGACCGGCAATGTCGATCCTGAAACCGTGCGCCGGATCGGCTTGTCGCTGGCCACCCAGCTTGATGCCCAACCCCCCCGTGCTTTCGAGGCGGGGCCGGTGGAGCGGGTGGGCGCGATCCTGAACATCTCGCCCGCGCTGACGCGGGAAGATGTGCTGAAAGGGCTGGAGGAGGAAGACCGCAGCTTTGCCGAACAGGTCCGCAAGGCTATTTTCACCTTTGCCCATATTCCGTCGCGCCTGTTGCCGCGCGATGTGCCAAAGGTCATTCGCGTCGTCGATCAGTCCGCTTTGATCAGCGCCCTGGCCGGTGCCAGCGGTGCGGCGGATGCGACGGCTGCCGAATTCATTCTTGCCAATGTCTCGCAGCGCATGGCCCAGGCCTTGCGCGAAGAAATCGCCGGGCGCGGCAAGGTGCGCGAGAAAGAGGCGGAGGAGGCGATGGCCACGGTTGTCACTGCGATCCGGCAGTTGGAAGGGGCAGGAGAGCTTGCCCTGATCCGAGAGGAGGACGAATAGCAGCACGGCTTAGCCGGTGTCGTCAGGGGTTCCAAACCTTCCCGGCCTCGTGATACGGGCGCCTGCGTCCGGACCGAAGTTGTCCGAACGCAATATTGCCAAACTGTTCATGAGGTTGATGTGCCCGAGTCCACAATTCGCCCGATGTCGCTGCTTGCGCTTGCCGGGATTTATTTTGCGCTGTTCGCGGCGATGGTCGTTCTTCTGATTGTCCTGACCTATTTCATTCCATTCGAGAACCCTGCGATGGGCCTGATCGTCACCTATGTCGCGGCAATGACCACGGCGCAGATCTGGGTCAACCGCGAAAAATCCGCCCCGTCGGGCAAGCGCCAATGGAACGCCACCTTTGCCTGCGGCGTGGTTGCAAGCCTTATCATGGGGGCGCTTGGCTATGTGAGCGTGCAGGCCGATGAGCAACTGGTGCGCGAGATCGGGGGCGATGGCCCGCTGATCATTCTTGTCATGACGGTGGCGCTGTTGGTCGTGAATACGCTGCTGGTTCGCCTTGGTTTCTGGTTCGGCGTCCGCCAGTCGGTCAAGGGGCTTGCCAGGAAGGCATGATGCCCGGCCATGGCCCCCCGCCTGGCAGGGGGGGGCCATGGAACCAGACTGTGGCCTAACCCAGAAGACGCGGGTCGAACGGATATTTCGTCAGGTTCTCGAACCCCGTTTCGGTGATCAGCACCTGATCCTCCAGCTTGATCGAGAAATCGCCGCCTTCGGGCGAAACCAGCGCCTCGACGCACAGCACCATGCCCGGTTCCAGCGCCACCTCGAACGCGCCATCCACCCAGGCATCCGGGTAGGGCACGAACGGCCATTCGTCGCACAGCCCAACGCCGTGCATCTTGCAGGAATATTTCTGCTTCCAGTACTGGTCATCCAACTGGTGGCCGTTATGCGTCAACTCGCGGATCGTCACGCCGGGGCGCAGCATCGACATGTTCTGCCGGATGTGGTCCATCCCGTGATTCATTGCTGAAATCATCGCATTGGTCGGCCGCCCGTCGCCCACCCACCAGGTCCGCGAGATGTCGATGCAGATCCCATAGCTGCCGATCAGGTCGGTATCGAAGGCCACGATCTCGTTATTCTGCACGATCCGCGGGCCGCATTCCTGAAACCACGGGTTGGTGCGCGGGCCGGATGCCAGAAGGCGCGTCTCGATCCACTCGCCGCCGCGCCGGATGTTGCCCTTGTGCAGCTCGGCCCAGATGTCATCTTCCGAAACGCCGCCCTTGGGCACGTTTTCGCGGGTGAAGGCCTCCATTTCCGCAATCGCGCTTTCGCAGGCGTGGGCGGCGCAGCGCATCGCCAGAATTTCATCGGGGCCTTTCACCGATCGGGCGTGCTCGGTGATTACCTCGCCTTCCAGCACCTCAAACCCCGCGCGTTCCAGCGCGCGCAGGCCGTGGACCATGATCTTGTCCACCGCGATGCGGCGGTTGGTGCCGGCATGGGCGCGCATCACCTCATCCACTTGCCCGGCAAAGGCCCTGGCATCGCCCGCTGTCGCATCGCCGCAGACGTTATAGAAAAAGCTCGCGCCATGCCGCAGTTCGGCGACCAGCGGGTTAAAGGTCACCAGAAACGGCGCCTGCTTGTATTCCCAGACCACCATATGCCCGTCGGCGCAGAGCAGGCAGGCGCGGAAAGGGTTGTGGCTGTTCCAAAGCTGCATGTTGGTGGTGTCGGTCGCATAGCGGATGTTCAGCGGGTCGAACATCAAGACGCCGCCCACGTCACGGGCGACCAGTTGCTGCACCAGCCGCCGCCAGCGGTATTCGCGCATTCGTGCCAGATCGGGTGGGGTCAAGCCCGCCGTCTGCCATTCGCCAAAGGCCAGTTGGGTCGGCCCGATCTCCACCCGATCGTTGTCATTCGGGCTGCCGTCGGCCAGACGGTCCTCGCGGCTGGGGTCGATCTTGCGGCGGGTCTGGGCATAGGGTTGCATGGCATTCTCCGGCGAACCTGAAGGAAGTGTCGGGGGCTAATGCCCTCCATCGCTTGCCCGTTCCCGACAATTCCTGTCGCAAGCATCTTCATCTTGGCCCAAATATCCCCGCCGGAGGCTGCCGACCTCTCCCCTTGCACCGGCGTCTGCCATGGGCGATGAACGCGCATGACCGAACCTATCCTGCAAACCCGACTGCCGTTCGCCCCCTGGATGGACCCGCGCACCGCGCGCCTGCCCGGCATCCTGCCGGTCGAGGGCGATGACTGGCTGCGCGTCGATGATGCCTTCGCCGCCCAGATGGCCGAACGCGACCGGCTGATCGCGGCCAAACCCGAAAGGGTTCTGGGCCTTCTGGAAAGTGCGCGCCCTGCCGCCGAAGAGCTTTATGCCACGGTGCTGGCCCGGCTTGCCCGGACGCCCGGTTATCGCCTTGGGCCGACCGATGTGGTGCGCCCCGACGGGGTTGCGGTTCCGCTGGACCCCGCACAGCCGATGCAAACCCTGGGTCGTCTGGTGCAGGAAGACCTGTGCATCATGCAAAAGCAGGGGGACGAGCATGTTCTGACCGCCGCCGCCCTGTGTTTTCCGGCAAGCTGGTGGCTGACCGAAAAGCTGGGTCGGCCGCTGATCGGCATTCATGTGCCGGTGCCCAGTTATGACGGTGACGTGGCCAAGAGGGTGCAGCGGCTGTTCGATGCGATCCGGGTGGGCCAGCCGCTGTGGCGCGCCAATGCCCTGGTTTACCGCGACCCCACGCTGCACCAGCCCAGACGCGAAAACGACCCGCGCAGCGATCGCCGTGGCGGGTCGTATGTCAGATCCGAAAGGCAGGTGTTGCTCCGGTTGCCGCAGTCCGGGGCGGTGATTTTCTCGATCCACACTTACGTCGTGCGGATCGAGAGCCTAAGTGCAGCCGAACTGGCAGGCCTTGAGGAGGCCCGGCTTTAGGCGCCGGCAAGGGCCGTCAGGCTGGTTGCCAGCGGCGTTTTGGAAAAGGCCATGGCGACGCCGGCCAGGGTCATGGCTCTGGCCGAGAACCGCATGTCGCCACCTTTCAGCAGGCCATAGGTCATTGCGGCGGCACCGATAGGTGCGCTGACGGCCAGCAGGGCGGCATTCATGGCATGGGCCGCAAGCCGCATTGGGCGCGATGGCTTTTCGGCCAGGGTTTCCTCGGTCGGGGGATAAAGGGCGTGACGCAGACGGCCCAGTTCCGGATCATGCCAGCGCGGCAGCATCCGGCCTTCGTCCGGGGCGCGCAGATCGCCCAACTCCATCTCAATCGGGGCCAGATCTGCCAGGGCGGCCTCTTCGTTCAGCATTTCGCCGATGTCCGGGGTTGTCAGTCGGGGCAGTGCATCGACCAGTTCATCCAGCGTTTCCGACGTGGCGATACCGGGGATGTGATGCCACAGAACCGCCTCGTGCGGTATCCGGCGCTGAATGCGCTCGACCAGTTGCACGCACATGGCGTCATGAGCGGGGAATTGTCCGGGCATTGCAGCTACGGGCGACGGGCCGACCGAGATGGTCAGGCAGGACACGCCATTCAGCCCGATGCCCTCGCTCCAACCCAAAAGGATACGCGTGCCCGGCATGTCGAACAGGGCGATATCCTCGCAATCCCAGGTCAGATTGACGGGGCAAGTGGCAAACCGGTGCAGCACGGAATCGAGGTCGCTGACCAGACGCGCAAAGTTCACTTGGGTTTCAGCGGCACACACAAGCTGACAAATCGTACCTAGCATGGACTGGCCCATAGCATCCTCCGATCTTCGACAACCTGACCGTGTAGGCGGATTGTGCCCGGATACTGGTTCGAATGTGGCAATTAAGGGGCAATTAACCAGTTTGATGGATTCGTTTCGTTTTTTTGGGTCATGACCCGCAGGTTGAGCGATTGTTGGGTGTTCTGCGGGCGACCTATCCGAAAAGACATGTCCTTCCGGGCGGCACCTGTCCGAAAAGACATGTCTTGCAGGGCAGGTTTTGCGAATCACCAAAGCGAAAGGCCGCCCGGTTCGGGGCGGCCTTTCCAACACATTGTTGCCCGGATCAGACCGAGTAATACATCGCATATTCGACCGGGTGGGGCGTATGCTCATAGGCGTACACTTCTTCCCACTTCAGGCCGATATAGGCGTCAAGCTGCTCTTTCGAGAACACGCCGCCTGCCAGCAGGAAGTCCATGTCCTTCTCCAGTTCCTCCAGCGCCTCGCGCAGGGAACCGCAGACGGTCGGGATTTCCGCCAGTTCTTCGGGCGGCAGGTCGTACAGGTCTTTGTCCGAGGCCGGGCCCGGATCGATCTTGTTCTTGATGCCGTCAAGGCCGGCCATCAGCAGGGCTGCAAAGGCCAGATAGGGGTTCGCCGCCGGATCGGGGAAACGGGCCTCAACGCGCTTGGCCTTGGGCGATTCCGTCCACGGAATACGAACGCAACCCGACCGGTTGCGGGCCGAATAGGCGCGCAGAACCGGGGCTTCAAAGCCGGGGATCAGGCGCTTGTAGCTGTTGGTCGAGGGGTTGGTGATCGCGTTCAGCGCCTTGGCGTGCTTCAGGATGCCGCCGATGAAGTACAGGGCTTCCTGGCTCAGATCAGCATATTTGTCACCGGCGAACAGCGGCTTGCCGTCTTTCCAGATCGACATGTTGACGTGCATCCCCGACCCGTTGTCGCCCTTCATGGGCTTGGGCATGAAGGTCACCGACTTGCCATAGGCGGCGGCGACGTTGTGGATGACGTACTTGTACTTCTGGATGTTGTCGGCCTGTTCGACCAGACCGCCGAAGATCATCCCCAACTCGTGCTGGCAGGTGGCGACTTCGTGGTGGTGCTTGTCCACCTTGATGCCGATGCGCTTCATGGTGGACAGCATTTCGCCGCGCAGATCCTGCGCCTCATCCACCGGGTTCACCGGGAAATAGCCGCCCTTGTGGGCCGCGCGATGCGCCTGGTTGCCCGACTCGTATTCGGTGTCGGTGTTCCATGCGGCAGCGTGGGCGTCGATCTCGTACGCCACCTTGCGGGGGGTGACCGAGTAGCGCACGTCGTCGAAGATGAAGAATTCAGCTTCCGGGCCGCAGTAGAACGCATCGCCCACGCCCGAAGATTTCAGGTAGGCTTCGGCCTTCTTGGCAATCTGGCGGGGGCAGCGGTCATAGGCTTCGCCGGTGTCCGGCTCGACCACGTCGCAATGCACGCACAGGGTTTTTTCGGCGTAGAACGGGTCCAGATAGACCGAGGCCGCATCGGGGATCAGCTTCATGTCGGACTGATCGATCGACTTCCAGCCGGCGATGGAGGAACCGTCGAACATGAAGCCTTCTTCAAAGAAGTCCTCATCGACCAGATCCGACACCAGCGTGACGTGCTGGAGCTTGCCTTTGGGGTCGGTGAACCGAATATCGACGTATTCGATTTCCTCGTCCTTGATCAGTTTCAGAGCTTTCGCAACTGCGCTCATCATACTGCCTTTCGGGTTTCAGGGTTGAAATTCAGGCGGTTGGGCCTGGGTTGTCACACAGCATCGTCGCCGGTTTCGCCGGTGCGGATGCGGATGGCCTGTTCAACGGGAGAGATGAAGATCTTGCCATCGCCGATCTTGTCGGTGCGCGCGGCGCCGACGATCGCCTCGATGGCGGTGTCCACCATGTCGTCGGACAGCACCACCTCGATTTTCACCTTGGGCAGGAAATCGACAACGTATTCCGCGCCCCGGTAAAGCTCGGTATGGCCTTTCTGACGGCCGAACCCCTTCACCTCGGTCACTGACAGGCCCTGAATCCCGGCTTCCTGAAGGGCTTCCTTCACCTCATCCAGCTTGAACGGCTTGATGATCGCCTCGATTTTCTTCATGGGCCGACTCCCCCCGTATTTGCACACGATCCCACTGACCACTTCCTTTGGGGGGCCACAATTGGCTAGGGTTTGGGCAGGGCATCCGGCCGCGGGAATCCGTGCGATGTGATTAAAAATTAGGCGATAAGCCGTGAAATGGGGCGGTTTGAAAACTGCCAAAGGATCAAGATGACAGAACTCCTTACCGCCGCCCAAATGCGCGCCATCGAACAGGCGGCGATTGCCTCGGGTCAGGTGACGGGGCTGGAACTGATGGAGCGCGCAGGCCAGGGCGTGGTGCAGGCGATATTTGAGGAATGGCCGGAGCTGGCCACGTCGCCGGGCCGCGCCGTGGTACTGTGCGGGCCGGGCAACAACGGCGGCGACGGGTTTGTCGTGGCGCGGTTGCTGAAGGGGCTGGGGTGGGAGGTGGAGGCTTACCTTTACGGTGATCCCGACAAGCTGCCGCCCGATGCGCGGGTGAACTATGAGCGGTGGGGGCAGGTGGGGGAGGTCGGAGAGCTGACCGCACCAATGGTCGATTCTGCGGAATATGTGCCTGACCTAGTCATTGATGCAATTTTCGGGACAGGACTTTCGCGTCCGATTCCTTGGGACCTCGCAAATGCCGTCCAACTTTATGCGACCACCTTTCTCGACGGCGTTAGGGTTGTTGCAGTCGATCTGCCAAGCGGAGTGTCTTCAGACACAGGGCGTATTCTGCCAGTCGATGAGGGACCAAAAGAAGGCAAGAGATGGCAAAAATTCGCGCCTTGCGTGGTACTTGATGCGTCGCTTTGTGTTACATTCCACAGGGCTAAGGTCGGACATTTCCTCAACGACGGTCCGCTTGAATCTGGTCTAATCCGGGTCATAGACATCGGATTGCCGCAACATCGGTCTGCAAGTCAGCATGAGGCGTTGGTGTGTCTCCTGAACGCTCCGACCAACGTCGGCAAAGAACAGGGCCACAAATACACCCACGGCCACGCCCTCATCCTCTCCGGCCCGCCCGGCCATACTGGAGCCGCCCGCCTGTCCGCCCGTGGGGCGCTGCGGATTGGCGCGGGGCTGGTGACGGTGGCTTGCGCGCCCGAGGCGCTGGCCGAGAATGCTGCGCGGCTGGATGCGGTGATGCTGAAACCTGTCGCGGATGCGGCAGCGTTGGCCGGGGTGCTGCAATATACCCGCATCAGCGCCCTTTGCATCGGGCCGGGCCTTGGCCTTGGCCCGCGAGAGGCGGGGTTGGTTGCCGTTGCTCTGGGTCTTCCCCCACCCCCATCCCCTTCCCACGAGGGGGAGGGGGGCCGCGACCCGCATGCTTTGGGCGTATCATCGAAAGGTAAGGTGCTTCCCCTCCCCCTCGTGGGAAGGGTGGCGGCGCAGCGGCCGACCGTGCTGGACGCCGACGCCCTGACCCATCTGTCCCGCGACCCGGTGCTGTTTTCGGCCCTGCACGCAAACTGCATCCTCACCCCCCACGCAGGCGAGTTCGCCCGCCTGTTCCCCGACATCGCGGCCAAGCTCGCCGCCCCCGCCACCAAAGGCCCGGCCTATTCCAAGGTCGATGCCACCCGAGAGGCCGCCGCGCGGGCGGGCTGTGTGGTGCTGTATAAAGGCCCCGATACGGTGATCGCCGACCCCACGGGCCGCTGTGCGGTCAACGCCGCCGTCTATGACCGCGCGGCGCCCTGGCTGGCCACCGCTGGGTCGGGCGATGTGTTGGCGGGGTTCATCACCGGGCTTCTGGCGCGCGGGTTCAGCCCGTTTGATGCTGCTTGCACCGGCGCCTGGCTGCATGTCGAATGTGCCCGCAGTTTCGGCCCCGGCCTGATCGCCGAAGACTTGCCGGAAGAACTGCCAAAGGTGTTCCGCGCCCTTGGCCTCTGATCCCTTCATCTTGGCATAAATATCCCCCGCGGAGCGACCCTTGGTTGGCCACAGGTGCCTCCGGCGGGGATATTTGGGCCGAGATGAAATCAGGCGTCGATCTCGACCCAGACCGGCACATGGTCGGAGGGTTTCACCCCACCGCGCACCGCCTTGTCGATGCCGGAGGACAAGAGCAGGTCGGCGGCCTGCGGGCTGCACATCAGGTGGTCGATGCGGATGCCGTTGTTCCGCTCCCAGGCACCAGCCTGAAAGTCCCAAAAGGAATAGTGGCCGGGGCCGGGGTGCTGGATACGGAAGGCATCGGTCAGGCCCAGCCATTCCAGCCGCCGGAAGGCCGCGCGGCTGGCGGGCAGGAACAGCGCATCCGTTACCCAGGATTCGGGCTTCGCCGCGTCCTGTGCTTCGGGGATTACGTTGTAATCGCCGAGGAAAATCACCGGCATCTCATCGGCCAGCAGAGTGCGCACCCGCGCCTCCATCCGCGCCATCCACGCCAGTTTATAGTCATACTTCGGCCCCGGCGCGGGGTTGCCGTTGGGCAGGTACAGCCCGCAGACCCGCACCTTGCGCGCGCCCTCCACCGTCGCCTCGATCCAGCGGGCCTGTTCGTCGCTGTCATCGCCGGGCAGGCCGCGCACAACGTCCGTCATCGGCAGCTTTGACAGGATCGCCACGCCGTTGAAGCCCTTTTGGCCATGGGTTTCCACGGCATAGCCCAGTGCCTCGAACACCTCTCGCGGGAAGTTTTCGTCCACCGATTTGATCTCTTGCAGGCAGACCACATCGGGGCGGGCCTGCTCCAGCCATTCGGGAACGGCGTCAATGCGCGCCTTGATGCCGTTGATGTTGAAGGTGGCGATCTTCATGGCGTTTCCTATGCCTGGCCCTATGCTCGGGCGCATGACAGCCGCACCCGATCCGCTGGTTTCCGTCCTGATCCCGGCCTATCGGGCCGAGGAGACGATCTTGCGCGCCATCCGTCCCTTGCTGGCGGGCGAGAATGGCACGGTTCCCACAGAGATACTGGTCGAGGCCGATGACGACAACGCCTATGACGCTGCGGCGGCCCTGCCGGGTGTGAAGGTGCAGCGCACGGGCATGGTACGGTCGGGCGTGGGGGCGGCGAGAAACCGGGCGCTGGCACGGGCGCGCGGGGCTTGGGTCGCCTATGTCGATGCCGATGATGCGGTGGATGACGGCTATTTGCCCGGCTTGCTGGCCACTGCGGGGCAGGGCGCCGGGGCCTTTGCCCGCACGGCGGTTTGGCAGGGCGGGCGCTGTCTGGCTGTGCTGGGAGGAAACCGGCTGACCTGGGAGGAGGCGGGGCGGCACGGCGCCTCGTGGCGCGGGATCTTGCGGCGCGATCTGTGCCCGGCCTTCGTGAATGATCTGTCGCAGGATATCCTGCATCTGGCCGAAGTGATGTTGCGGCAGGGGGAGTTGCCCATTGCCGACACGCGGTATCACCTGCATCTGGGGGCGCAGACGGTGACGGCAGGCGCGGATTTCGCGGAACGGGTCGAGGATGCCTATTTGCGCCATCAGGCGTTTCTGGCGCGCCGCTATCGCGATGCTGCCGACCTGCCCAAGGCGCTGGCGCTGTTTGACCGCAAGCGCGCGCTGAACGCGGCCTATGTCGCGCGCGGGGCGGGGCGCAGCTATTATGACTTCGTTCTGGCGGAAGACCCGGTTTAGATCGAGAAACTGGTGCCGCAGCCGCAAGAGGCGGTGGCATTGGGGTTTTCCACCACAAAGCGCGCGCCGATCAGTTCTTCGGTAAAGTCGATCACCGCGTTTTGCAGGAAGGGCAGCGACACAGAATCCACCAATACGCGTGCGCCGTTCTTTTCCAGCACCAGATCGTCCGCCGTGGCATCGTCCAGCCGAATATCATACTGAAAGCCGGAACAGCCACCGCCCAGGACGCCCACGCGCAGGGGTTTGGCATCGCCGGTCAGGTCTGCAATCTCGGCCAGCCGCGCAAAGGCGCGGTCGGTCACACGGGGGGGCAAGGTCAGGGTCATGGTTTGTTCGCGTGTTCAGGGCCGGATGCCTTGAATATAAGGCGGCGCAACGCCCCGAACAAGGACGGCCCATGCTTGCGCCTTTTGCCTGTCAGCCCGAAGCCTCTCGTGGCCGGCTTTTCGAAGAAAAGATGTCGTCGTTCCGCAGCCCGTTTCAGCGCGACCGCGACCGGATCATCCATTCCAGCGCCTTCCGGCGCTTGAAGCACAAGACGCAGGTATTTGTGGAACATGAGGGCGATTATTACCGCACCCGCCTTACGCACAGCATCGAGGTGGCGCAGGTGGCGCGCACCATCTCGGGCGTTCTGGGCCTGAACACCGATCTGGCCGAAGCCATCGCGCTGGCCCATGACCTTGGCCACACCCCCTTTGGCCATACGGGCGAGGATGCGCTGGAGTTGCTGATGCAGCCCTATGGCGGGTTCGACCACAACGCCCAGGCGCTGCGCATCGTGACCAAGCTGGAAAAGCATTACGCTGATTTCGACGGGCTGAACCTGACATGGGAGACGCTGGAAGGCATTGCCAAGCACAATGGTCCGGTGACGGGGCCGAATGCCGATAAAAAACACGAAGGTCCGCTGCCCTATGCGCTGGCCGAGGTGAATGCGATGTGGGATCTGGAACTGGATACCCACGCCTCTGCCGAGGCGCAGGTGGCCGCGATTGCCGATGACGTGGCCTATTCGCACCATGACCTGCACGACGGCTTGCGGTCAGGCCTGTTCACCGAAGACGACCTGATGGAACTGCCCGTCACCGGCCCCGCGTTCGAAGAGGTGGACCGCCTTTACCCCGGACTGGACAATACCCGCCGCCGGCACGAGGCGCTGCGCCGGGTTTTCGGCCGCATGGTCGAGGATGTGATTGCCGTGGCGCAGGGCCGCCTTGATGCCGCGCAGCCGAAATCGGTTGATGAAATCCGCCATATGGGCACCACCATCATCCGGTTTTCCAAGCCGCTGTATCAAGAGCTGAAGGCCATCCGCAGCTTCCTGTTCACCCGCATGTATCGCGCGCCATCGGTGGTGGCGATGCGGGCCGAGGTGACAAGCGTGTTCAACGGGTTGTTCACCCTCTATATGGCTCACCCCGAGCGTCTGCCCGAAGAATGGCGGCAAGATGTGGAACATGCGCGGGATGAAACCGCGCTGGCCCGGATCATCTCCGATTATGTGGCAGGCATGACCGACCGCTTTGCGCTGCAAGAGGGGGCGCGGCTGCTGGGCTAAGGGTGGCGCCCCTTACGATTTGCGCACCGCTGCCAGCCAGACCACTGCCAGGCCCAGCGACGCGATGACATTCCATCCTGCCATCGAAATCCCGAACAGGGACCAGGCTATGGTGCCGCATCCGGCAGGGGCGCCCACCGTCACATCGGTATTCAGCAGGTCAGCCGCCGAAACGCCTTGCAGGGTGTTGACGCTGCAGGTCGCAAGCCCCTCCCACCAGCCGTTTTCCACGCCAACGTGAAAGCCGCCGATTCCGGCCGTGGCCACGGCCGCCAGCAGGCCCAGCAGGGGCAGGGCCCGGCCGCGCACAACCAAGGCCAAGGCCCCGATCACCACCGCCGCCATATGGGGGTAACGCTGATACCAGCACAGCACGCACGGCACCAGCCCGCCGATATACTGAAAGCCGAATGCCCCCAGCAGCAGAGCCAGCGAGCCGCCTGCCGCGACAAGGATCAGTTGGTTGCGCGTCATCATACCCTCATGCAAATCGCCAGATCACCCAGCCGATGGCCAATGCCGCCGTCAAACCGCCCGCGATCCAGGCAAAGCGCCGCTCGACAAAGGCGGCCATGGCGACACCGTATTTCTGCAACAGCCAGGCCAGCAGATAGAACCGCCCGCCGCGCGCGATGATCGCCGACAGGATGAACCATTTCAGATCGAACCCGATCACACCCGACAGGATCGTCACCACCTTCATCGGCGGAATGTGGGAAAAGCCCGAGGCGACCAGCATCAAAAGGATGGCCGCATCGCCCGTTCCGCCCTTCATGGCGTTGAATTCGTCGATCTTTCCGGCGGCTTCCAGCATTGGCCGCGCCACCATGTCGAAGAAATAATGCCCGATCACCCAGCCAAAAATGCCCCCCAGAACTGACATGACCGAGGCGATCAGCGCATAGCGCATCGCACGTTCCGGCCGTGACAGGCACATCGGGATGAACAGCACATCGGCCGGGACCGGGAAGAAAGAGCTTTCGGTGAAACTGACCACCCCCAGCGCCTTGGGCGCGTGGCGCGATCCGGCCCAGGCGAGTGTCCAGTTGTATAGCCTGCGGAACATGCAGCGCCCCCTTGGTTCGGTGTCCTATGGCCATGCCGTGCCGCCGAGGTCAAGTCGGACGATTTGCACCTTGGCGTGATCCCGGTATGATCGGGCCATTAGGTGCGGGGAGTGTGACAATGGAATGGCGTGGACGCGAGCAAAGCCGGAATATCGAAGACCGGCGCCGGATGGGCGGCGGCGGTGTGCGGGCCGGGGGGATCGGTGGAGTTGGTGTTATCGCCGTGGTCGTGATCGGCTATTTTCTTGGCATCGACGTGACGCCCCTTCTGAATGACACCTCGCTTACCGGCGGAAGCGGGCAAAGCCAGCAGGGCGAACTGACGGCGGAAGACAAGGCGGCGGAAGAATTCGTCTCGGTCAACCTGCGCTATACCGAAAAGATATGGGACCAGTTGTTCAAGGAACAGATCGGCCAACCCTATCAGCCGGTGACGCTGGTGCTGTACAAGGGCGTCACGCAGTCGGCTTGCGGTGCCGCCTCGGGGGCGACGGGGCCGTTCTACTGCCCGGGCGACAAGAAGGTGTATCTCGATACCGACTTCTTCACCACGATGCAGCAGCAACTGGGCGCGGGCGGCGATTTCGCCATGGCCTATGTCGTCGCGCACGAGGTCGCCCACCATGTCCAGGACGAACTGGGCATTCTGGGCAAGGCCAACGATTACCGCCAGCGCGTGAGCGAGGCGGAAAGCAACGAAATCTCGGTCCGTATCGAATTGCAGGCCGATTGCCTGTCGGGCGTCTGGGCGCGGGCCGTGCAGGACCGGTTCGGCGCAATCCAGCAGGGCGATTTCGAAGAGGCGTTCAACGCCGCCAAGCAGATCGGCGATGATACATTGCAACGCAACGCGGGCCGGGTGCCGATGCCGGAAAGTTTCACCCATGGCACCTCGGCCCAAAGATCGGGCTGGTTCGCCAAAGGGCTGAAATCCGGCCAGATGTCAGTTTGCGACACCTTCGCGGCCCAACAGTTGTGAAACCCCATTGAGCCTGCCGCGCGGACCCTGTAAGAGGGGCCCGCGTGCGGGTGTGGCGGAATGGTAGACGCGACAGACTCAAACTCTGTTTCCGCAAGGAGTGTCGGTTCGAGTCCGACCACCCGCACCATTTTAAGAAATAAGCCCCAGTTTTTCTGGGGCTTTTTCTTTTCAATACTTCCCGGCCACACAGCCAGCCCCACAGGTCATTCGGAAGCTATTTCCTTTCCCTCGATCCAGTTCGAGACCTCTGACACCATCAGGAATGACCGCGCGGATCGAGGCGTTGGACATGAGGCTGGTCAATGCCGTCGTGGCGCATGACCGGCTGATGCCCGCGGCGCGACATCTGCTGGACAGGATCCTGTGCCATTCGCCCCTGGCGGTCGAGGCGGTGATGGTTGCTGTCACGCGCGGCATCAACCTGCCCATCGCCGAAGGGCTGCATGTGGAGGCCGAGCAATTCGCGCGTATGAGCGTGACGGCCGACCTTGCCGAAGGTCTGTCCGCCTGGGTCGATCCGCGCGCTGCGGTCTATACCGGGCAATGGAATGCCTCGGTTGGAAGCAGCGGCTGACTGACGCGCCCCCTTGCCTCTGCCACCCAAAGCGGGATGGTGAGGCCAAGGAGATTCCCATGGCGCACAGTCACGAACATGATGCCGATGATCCGTCCGCCCCGGCGCTGACCCTGCTGACGGTCTTTGGCCTTCTGGCCGGATTGGCTGCGGAATACGGCGGCGCGCCGCCTTTCGCACAGTGGTTCGGCTATGGGCTGGCCTATCTGGCGGGCGGCCTGCCAGCCTTGCGCGGCGCGCTGGAAGAATTGTGGCACGACCATGTGCTGGACATCGACCTGTTGATGGTGGCGGCGGCACTGGCGGCGGCTTCGGTCGGGGCGCCGACCGAAGGGGCGATCTTGCTGGCGCTGTTCAGCTTGTCGTCAACGCTGGAAGGCCGCGCGATGGGCCGCGCCCGCCGCGCGGTGGAGGCGTTGATGGCCTTGCGCCCCGACACGGCCCTGCGCCGGACGGCGAGCGGGATTGAGGAGGTGCCGGCGGAAACGCTGGTGGCCGGGGACATCGTGGTCTTGCGCCCCGGCGCGCGGGTGCCGGTGGATGGGGTGGTGGTCGAAGGTCACGGCTCACTGGACGAAAGCACGATCACCGGCGAATCGATGCCGCTGGCCAAGGGGCCCGGCGCGCAACTGTTCGAGGCGACGGTGAACCTGGACGGCATTCTGGATATGCGGGTGTCAAAGGCGCTGGCAGACAGCACCGTGGCCCGCATGATCCGCCTGGTGACAGAGGCGCAGGCGGCGCGTTCGCCGTCTGAACGGTTCTCGGAATGGTTCGGGCAACGCTATACCGTGGCGGTGCTGGTCGGCTCGATCCTTGCCTATGTCGTCATGCGGCTGTTTGGGCTGGCGCATGGCGATGCGATGTACCGGGCGGCGACGTTGCTGGTTGCGGCCAGCCCCTGCGCGGTGGTGATCTCGGTTCCCGCAGCGATCCTGTCGGCGCTGTCGGCGGCGGCGCGGGGGGGCGTGCTGTTCAAGGGTGGGGCTGCGTTGGAGACGCTGGCGGCGGTGCGCGCCTATGCCTTTGACAAGACTGGCACGCTGACCACGGGCCGCGCCGATCTGGTGGCGATTGCGGCGCCGGGGATGGGTGAGGACGAATTCCTGTCGCGTCTGGTCGCGCTGGAGGCGCAATCGGAACACCCCGTGGCGGGTGCCCTGCGCCGCGCGGCAGTGGAGCGCGGGTTGACAGTGGCCGAGCGGGCCGATGTGCGCAGCCTGCCCTCGGAAGGGATCATGGCGGGTGACGGCGAGGCCTGGGCAGGAAACCCGCGCCTTGTCGCCCGGATGGGGGCGAAGATCGACCGCCCCGAGGTGCAGGCTCTGGCCGCAGGAACCGCGACGACGATCTATTATGGTGAGGGCGACCGGCTTTTGGGTGCGGTGGCCGTGGCCGATACGGCGCGCGCCTCCTCTGCCGCGAGTCTTTCGGCCCTGCGGGATAATGGCGTGACAGGCATCGCCATGATGACGGGCGACAGGCGGGCGGTGGCAGAGCGGATCGGCACCGAGCTGGGCCTGCGCCCGGATGAGATTCATGCCGACCTTCTGCCGCAGGACAAGGTGGCGCTGGTGGCGGGGCTGGCCAAGCACGGCAAGGTGGCCTTTGTCGGCGATGGCGTGAACGATGCTGCGGCGCTGGCGCGGGCCGATGTGGGCATTGCCATGGGGGCCGCTGGCAGCGAGGTGGCCTTGCAGGCGGCCGATGTGGCGCTGCTTTCGGAAGAGATGACGCAGCTTGCCGCCGCGCATCGGCTGGCGCGGCGGACGGCTGCGATCATCCGGCAGAACCTGACCTTTGCGCTGGGGATGATGGTGATTCTGGTCGTCGGCGCCTTGTGGGGCGAACTGCCCTTGCCGCTGGCCGTTGTGGGGCATGAGGGGGGAACGGTTCTGGTGGTGCTGAACGGATTGCGGCTGCTGGCTGACCCGATCCGGCGTGGCGCGAAGGGGTAGATGTCGGCGGCGGGGGCGCTTCGCCCCCCAGTCCATTGGTTTCTTGAACCAATGGCGAAACCAGTGAACTACCCCCGAGGATATTTAGAGAAGGGGAAGTCGAGTGACGGGCGGGAAGACCATTCTGATCACCGGGGCCGGGTCTGGCATCGGGCGGGCCACGGCGCGGGCCTTTGATGCGGCGGGCTGGCGCGTGGCGCTGATGGGGCGGCGCGAGGCAGCCCTGCGCGAGACCTTGGCGCATGGGCTGATCCTGCCCGCCGATGTGGGCGAGCCTGCGCAGGTTGAGGCGGCGTTTACGCGGCTGGAGGGGGAATGGGGGCGGCTGGATGTTTTGTTCAACAATGCGGGACAGGCGGCCAAGGCCGCCCCGATTGACGAAATTCCGGTGGAAAGCTGGCTTTCGGTGATGAATGCCAACATCAACGGCATGTTTCTGGTGGCGCGCGCGGCCTTTGGCCTGATGCGGCGGCAAGACCCGCAGGGGGGGCGGATCATCAACAATGGCTCGATTTCGGCCCATGTTCCGCGCCCCGGCTCGGCGCCCTATACCATGTCGAAACATGCGGTGACGGGGCTGACGCGGACGCTTGGCCTTGACGGGCGGGCCTTCAACATCGCCTGCGGGCAGATCGACATCGGCAATGCGCTGACCAAGATGGCGGCTGCCTTTCCCGGCGGCGTGCCGCAGGCCGACGGGTCGATACGGGCAGAGCCGGTGATGGATGTGGCCCATGTCTCGGATGCGGTGCTGCACATGGCGGGGCTGCCGCTGTCGGTGAACATCCCCTTCCTGACCATCATGGCGCGCGACATGCCCTATCTCGGGCGCGGTTAACGTGACGCAGACAGGCTAGCGCCTGCCACATTCCGCCCCTAGCTTGGCGGCAAAAGGAGATTCCCATGACCCTGCGCGACCCTGCCTTCACCGCCCCCGGCCGCTTTTGGCGCGGTAACCTGCATACCCATTCCACCAATTCCGACGGCGTTCTGTCGCCCGAAGAGGTCTGCCGCCGCTACCGCGCCGAGGGGTATGACTTTCTGGCGCTGACCGATCATTTCGTCGGCCTCTGGGGGTATCCGATCACCGATACCACCGGCTATCGGACCAATGATTTCACCACGATCCTTGGGGCCGAACTGCATTCCGGCGCCATGGCGAATGGCGAGTTGTGGCACATTCTGGCCGTAGGTCTGCCGCCGGATTTCAAACCCTCGAACTCACCTCATTTCACGCCCGTCGCCGGGCAGGAGACGGCGGCAGAGGTGGCGCAGCGCGCCGTCGAGGCCGGGGCTTTCGTGGCGATTGCCCATCCGCAATGGTCTGGCCTGACGCTGGAGGATGCGCGGGGGGTGACGGCGGCCCATGCGGTTGAAATCTATAACCACGGCTGTGCGGCGGGCTGCGACCGGCCCGACGGTTTTGCCATTGCCGATTTGTTGCTGACCGAGGGTCGCCGCCTGACCATGGTGGCAACCGACGATGCCCATTTCAGCGAGCCGGACTTCTTTGGCGGCTGGGTCATGGTCAAGGCGCAGGAGAATACGCCCGATGCGCTGCTGGCGGCGCTGAAGGCCGGGCATTTCTATTCGTCGCAAGGCCCCGAACTGCGCGATGTGCGGATCGAGGGAAACAAGGTTGTGGTGGAATCCTCGGCCGTGGCGTCAGTCGTGGCGATTGGTTGGGGAACCGGGGCCAAGGGTGTGCATGGTCACTCCATGACCCGCACTGAAGTACCGCTGGACCGGCTGAACGGATCGCCTTGGGTGCGCGTGGCGGTGATCGATGCCGCAGGCAAGCGCGCCTGGTCGAACCCGATCTGGCGCGAGGCGGGGGCAAACCCGCGCCAGGGTTGATGTGGCGGCGGGGGTTTCACACCCCCGCACCCCCGTGGGATATTTATGAACAGATGATGGGGGTAGGGGCGTGGTTTCCACGCACCTTTCCTAGTTCCCCAGAATGCCCGGCAGGCGCAGGCCATGGTCTTTGGCGCATTGGATGGCGATGTCATAGCCCGCGTCAGCATGGCGCCAGACGCCCGAGGCCGGGTCGTTCCACAACACGCGCTCCAGCCGCTTTGCCGCTTCGGGCGTGCCGTCGGCGACGATGACCACGCCGGAATGCTGGCTGAACCCCATGCCGACGCCGCCGCCGTGGTGCAGGCTGACCCAGGTGGCGCCGCTGGCGGTGTTCATCAGCGCATTGAGCAGCGGCCAGTCGGAAACGGCATCCGAGCCGTCCTTCATCGCCTCGGTCTCGCGGTTGGGCGAGGCGACCGAGCCAGAGTCGAGGTGGTCGCGGCCGATCACGATGGGGGCTTTCAGCTCTCCGCTCGCCACCATTTCATTGAACATCAGGCCCGCGCGGTGCCGGTCGCCCAGCCCGATCCAGCAGATGCGGGCGGGCAGGCCCTGAAAGGCGATGCGCTCGCCCGCCATGTCAAGCCAGCGGTGCAGGTGGTGGTTTTCGGGGAACAGCTTTTTCATCGCAGCATCGGTCTTGGCGATGTCTTCCGGGTCACCCGACAGGGCGCACCAGCGGAAGGGGCCGATGCCCTTGCAGAACAGTGGCCGGATATAGGCGGGGACAAAGCCGGGGAACGCGAAGGCGTTTTCAAGGCCTTCGTCCTGTGCGACCTGCCGGATGTTGTTGCCATAGTCGAGGGTGGGCACGCCCGCATTCCAGAAATCGACCATCGCGGCAACATGGGTTTTCATGCTGGCGCGGGCGGCTTTTTCGACCGCCGCCGGATCGGTTTCCTGCTTGGCGCGCCAGTCGCCGACCGTCCAGCCCGCCGGGCAATAGCCGTGCAGGGGGTCGTGGGCCGAGGTCTGGTCGGTCACGATATCGGGGCGCATTCCGCCCGCCTTCATCCGGGCGTAGATCTCGGGGAAGACTTCGGCGGCATTGCCCAGAAGGCCGACCGACTTCGCCTCACCCTTCGCCGTCCAGTCGGAAATCAGGGCAATGGCTTCATCCAGAGTCTTCGCTTTGGCGTCCAGGTATCTGGTGCGAATGCGAAAATCGATCCGCGTCTCATCCACTTCGACGGCCAGGCAGCAGGCCCCGGCGAAGACGGCTGCCAAGGGCTGCGCGCCGCCCATGCCACCCAGACCGCCGGTGAGAATCCACTTGCCCTTGAGGTCGCCGCCATAATGCTGGCGCCCCGCCTCGGCGAAGGTTTCATAGGTGCCCTGCACGANNTACATCATCAGGCCCTTGCGATCCAATTCGTTGAAATGGGCCCAGGTGGCCCAATGCGGCACGAGGTTGGAGTTGGCAATCAGCACGCGCGGCGCATCGGCATGGGTGCGGATGACGGCGATGGGCTTGCCCGACTGGACCAGCAGGGTTTCCTCTGGACCTAGGTCTTTCAGGCTGGCGACGATGCGGTCAAAATCATTCCAGGTGCGGGCGGCGCGGCCGATGCCGCCATAAACCACCAGCTCATGCGGGTTTTCGGCAACATCGGGATGCAGGTTGTTCATCAGCATCCGCATCGCGGCCTCGGCCCCCCAGGTCTTGGCGGTTTTCTCGGGGCCGGTCGGCGGATAGATGTCGCGGGCGTTGTGGCGCGGGTTGGTCATGGCGGGCCTCACAGGGTGGGGAAGGTCAAAGCGGTGGATTGTACGATTGTGCCATCGCCGATCAGCGCAGCGGCAGCAGCCAGATCGGGGGCAAGATAGCGGTCATCGCCAAGGGTGGCGACGCGAGTGCGCAGGGCGGCGACAGCCTTTTGCAAGGGCACCGAGGTGGGCAGAGGGGCACGGAAATCAATGCCTTGCGCGGCGCAGATCGCCTCGACCCCCAGAATGTGGTTCAGGTTCTCGACCATCCGCCCCAGACGGCGCGCGCCGTGGGCGGCCATCGAGACATGGTCCTCTTGGTTGGCGCTGGTCGGCGTGCTGTCGATCACCGTCGGATGGGCGAGGTGCTTGTTCTCGCTCATCAAGGCCGCCGTTGTGACCTCGGCGATCATCAGGCCAGAGTTCAGGCCGGGCCGCGGCGTGAGGAAGGCAGGCAGGTCGAAGCTGAGGGTCGGGTCAACCATCAGCGCCACGCGCCGCTGGGCAATCGCCCCGATCTCGCTGATCGCCATGGCGATCATGTCGGCGGCAAAGCCCACCGGCTCGGCATGGAAGTTGCCGCCCGAAACGATGCGGCCATCCGACAGCACCAAGGGGTTGTCGGTTGCCGCATTCGCCTCAACCTCCAGCGTGCGGGCGGCCATGCGAAGCACATCCATCGCGGCCCCAGTCACCTGCGGTTGGCAGCGGATGCAGTAGGGGTCTTGCACGCGGCTGTCGCCCTCACGGTGGCTTTCACGGATGACCGAGCCGTCGAGAAGGGCGCGTAAGGTAGCGGCTGCCTCGATCTGGCCGGGCTGACCGCGCAGGCTGTGAATCTCGGGTTCCAGGGGGGCGGTGGAGCCCATGATGGCATCGGTCGAAAGCGCCGAAGTCACCAATGCACCCTGCGCCGCACGCCAGGCACCGAACAGGCCCGCCAAGGCATAGGCGGTGGAAAACTGGGTGCCGTTGATCAGTGCCAGTCCATCCTTGGGGCCAAGGGTGATCGGGGAAAGACCAGCTTCTTCAAGAGCCTGCCGCGCGGATTTAATCTGACCTGCGAACTCTGCCTCGCCATGCCCAAGCATCACGGCGGTCATGTGGGCCAAAGGTGCAAGATCGCCCGAGGCGCCGACCGAGCCTTGGGCCGGAATGACCGGCGTTACACCGCGCGCCAGCATCTGTTGCAGCATCTCGACAACCAGCCAGCGCACGCCTGACGCGCCACGCCCCAGCGACAAGAGCTTGAGCGTCATCATCAGCCGGGCGGTGGCGCGGGGCATCGCCTCGCCCACGCCGCAGGAATGCGACATGATCAGGTTTTCTTGCAGCTTTGCAGTATCTTGCGCGGCAATCTTCAGGTTGGCCAGCTTGCCGAAACCGGTGTTCACGCCATAGACCGGAACATCCCCCGCCGCAGCGGTGGCGATATGGGCGGCAGCAGCCTCAACCCCTGCGCGGGCACTGTCGGCCAGTCTGGCGGGTGCTTCGGTCCGCCAGATGCGTTCCAGTTGCGCCAGTGTGGTCTGGCCGGGAGCAAGGATTTCAGGCGTCAATTTGGCCTCCGAAAATGCGGGCAAGAAGGGGCGTGGCCCCGATGGTATAGGAAAGCTGGGCGGGGTGGGTTGCATCCCACAGGCACAGATCGGCAAGCTGGCCGGGCGCGATTGTGCCCCGGTCGGTCAACCCCAGCGCGCGGGCGGCATGGGCGGTGGTGCCCAGCAGCGCCTCGACCGGGGTCATGCGGAACAGCGTGCAGGCCATGTTCATGGTCAGCGGCAAGGAGGCGACGGGGGCGGTTCCGGGGTTGAAATCGGTGGCCACCGCCATCGGCACCCCGGCCTCGCGCAAGGCTTGAATCGGTGGTTTCTGCGTCTCGCGCAAAGTATAGAAGGCGCCGGGCAGGATGACGGCAACGGTGCCAGCGGCGGCCATGGCGGCGATGCCGTCCGCCTCAAGGTACTCGATATGGTCCGCCGACAGCGCGCCGAAGCGGGCGGCGAGGATGGTGCCTTTCAGGTCCGACAGTTGCTCGGCATGAAGTTTCACCGGCAGACCCAATGCGCGCGCCGCAATGAACAGGCGCTCGACCTGATCGGGCAGAAAGGCGATGCCCTCGCAAAAGGCATCGACCGCATCGACCAGCCCTTCGGCATGGGCGGCGCGCAGCGAGGGGATGGCGACCTGTTCGATGTAATCCATTGCGCGGCCGGAAAATTCCGGCGGAATGGCGTGGGCGGCAAGATGCGTGGTCTGCACCCGCAGCGGGCGGTGGCGGGCGATCTGTCGCGCCACGCGCAGCATTTTCAGCTCGTCTTCAACGGTCAGGCCATAGCCGGACTTGACCTCGATCGTTGTCGCCCCCGCAGCCATCATCAGATCGGCGCGGGCCAGGGCCTGTTCCAGCAACGCCTCCTTGCTGGCCGCACGGGTGGCGCGCACGGTCGAAAGGATGCCACCCCCGGCGCGGGCGACCTCTTCGTAACTCGCGCCGTTCAGACGCATTTCGAATTCCACCGCCCGGTTGCCGCCAAAGACGATGTGGCTGTGGCAGTCGATCAGGCCGGGGGTCAGCAGATGGCCAGTGCAGTCATGGCTGGGCAGGGAGGCGTGGGCTTCGGGCAGGTCGCACATCTGTCCAACCCACGCAATCCTGTCGCCCTCGGCCACCACCGCGCCGTTCTCGATCAGCCCATAGCCACCGATCATCGTCGCCACTGTGGCATTGGTCAGAAGAATCGCCATTCCGCTTGCCTTATGTCTGGAGTTGGCGCTAATATGTCTGCACATAATATCCGATGTCAAGCCGAGGCCGTCATGACCGTGATCTATGCGAAAACCGCCTTGTTGCCCGAAGGCTGGGCGAAGGATGTGATGGTGGTGGTAGAGGCGGGGCGCATCGCCTCGGTCGAAGCCGGGGTGCCGGGCGTCGGTGTTGATTGCCTGTTGCCCGCCATGGTGAACCTGCATTCCCATGCCTTTCAACGTGCGATGGCGGGTCTGACCGAGCGGCGCGGGCAGACCAATGACAGCTTCTGGACCTGGCGCGAGCTGATGTATCGCTTTCTGGGTCAGATTTCGCCCGAGGATGCCCAAGCCATCGCTGCCATGGTGATGATGGAAATGGCCGAGGCGGGCTATGCCGCGGTGGCCGAATTCCACTATCTGCACCATGCGCCGACCGGCCCCTATGACGATCTGGCCGAAATGTCGGGACGGATCGCGGCGGCGGCCCATGAAACCGGGCTGGGGCTGACCCTTCTGCCGGTTCTGTATGAGCGGGGCGGATGCGACGGGCGGGCGCTGAACGAAGGACAGCGGCGGTTCGGCAATGATCCTGACCGTTATGTGCGGCTTTGGCAGGGGGCGGCGGCGCATCTGAAGGCCTTGCCCGCCGATACCAACATGGGGGTCGCCCCCCATTCTTTGCGCGCGGCAAGCCCGCAGGGCATACGCATCGCAACGAGCCTGTGCCCCCGGATGCCGGTGCATATTCATGTGGCCGAGCAAATGGCAGAGGTGGCCGAGGTTCAGGCCGCGACCGGCTTGCGCCCGGTGGACTGGCTGCTGCGGCATGTGGAGCTGACCCATCGCTGGTGCCTGATCCACGCCACCCAGATGACGCCAGAGGAGACGGTGGGCATGGCGAAATCGGGCGCCGTGGCGGGGTTGTGCCCGATCACTGAAAGCAATCTGGGCGACGGGATATTTGACGGTATCCGCTATCGCACCGCGGGCGGCGCTTTCGGCGTGGGGTCCGATTCCAACGTGCGGATCTCTCTCAGCGAGGAGTTGCGCACGCTGGAGTATTCGCAGCGGCTGGCCGGCAAGGGCCGGGCGATGCTGGCCGAGGAGGGGCGTTCGACGGGCCGGGTGCTGTATGAGGAGGCTGCGCGTGGTGGGGCGCTTGCGGGCGGGCGCAGCGCGGGGGCGATTGCGCCGGGGATGTGGGCCGACCTTGTGGCCTTGGATTGTTCGGGGCCGGACATGGCCTTTGCGGCGGGGGATACGCTGCTGGATACGTTCATCTTTGCCGGTGACGACCGGATGGTGGCCGAGGTCTGGTCGGCCGGGCGGCATATCGTGACCGGCGGGCGGCATGTGGCGCGCGACGGCATCGTGGCGCGCTATCGGGCGGCGATGGCGGGCCTGCGGGGCGCGCTGTGATTTCCGGCTGGGAGGGCATCCGCGAAGAGGTGCTGCGCCGCATCCGTGTGCGCGACTGGCCGCCGGGTGTGACGATCCCGACCGAAGAGGAACTTGCGGTCGAGTTTGGTGTGGCGCGGGCCACGGTGAACCGCGCCTTGCGCGAACTGGCCGGAGCGGGTGTGCTGGAGCGGCGGCGCAAGGCTGGCACGCGGGTGGCGCTGCTGCCGGTCAGGAAGGCCACGCTGGATATTCCTGTGATCCGGCAAGAGGTTGAGGCGCGGGGGCAGGCGCATGGCTTTACCCTGCTGACCCGCACCGAGGGCGCGCCGCCGGTGCCGGTGGCGTCCCGCCTGGGGCTGGGGCCGTCGGCGCGGGCGATCTATCTGGAAACGCTGCATCTGGCCGACGGGCGGCCTTTTGTCTTTGAAACCCGCTGGCTGAACCCGGCGGTGCTGCCCGCACCCTTGCCAGATTTCGCCGTGGTCAGCGCGAATGAATGGCTGGTGGCCCATGTCGCCTATGAGACGGGCGACATCGCCTTTACCGCCGAAGGCGCGGGCACGCGCGAGGCCGCCGTGCTGGGTGTGGCAGAAGGGGCTGCGCTGTTCGTGACCGAGCGGACGACCTGGACAGCAGAGGCCGCGATCACGCTGGTGAGGCTGGCCCATGCGCCGGGCTATCGGTTGCAGACGATGATCTAAGGGGCTTACGCCTCGTCCGTCTCCACGCTTTTGCCCAGCCGCCGATAGACGATGCGGCGTAGGCGGCGGTGCATCGGCGTGATGCGGTGGCGCAGATGGGTGGCGCAATAAACTGGCTGGCGCAGCACGGGCGCATCCTCTACCGAGCGGAAGCGACCGCTTTCAATCAGTTGGGCGGCGGCTTTTTCCAGCACATAGCCCGATCCGCCGGTCGCTTGCAGCATCGACACCACCGCCGTGCTTTGGCCGACCGAGATGGGCGAGGCGGCAAGCTCGGGTGTCACCTGGCGGTGCATCTCCTCGAACGCGGGCGAGAAATGGGCAAAGACAAAGCGGGCGGGCGTGACCTCGGCCAGCTTGTCCACCTCGGTGGAAATCATCTGATAGGCGACCTCGCCCACATTGTCGAAATGCAGGTCAGGGTGGGGCTTCGGGGCGAACATCACGGCAAAATCCAGTGTGCCGGTCAGAAGGTCGGCGCACATCTGGTTGGAGTAATCGGGTTCGATATAGAATGAGGTGTCGGGAAAGTTGCGGCGAAAGCCAGCCACCCAGTCGCCAAGATATTGCGCCGAAAGATCGTTCTGGATGCCAACGCGCACCAGATGGGCGGCCTGTTGCGGCACGACGATGCGGCGCTTGGCTTCGTTCCATTCGTGGCGCAACATGCGGGCGTGGGTTTCAAACCGCGTGCCCTCGGTCGTGAGGTCCGTGCCTGCACGCGACCGGGTGAACAGCCGCACGCCAACCGATTGTTCCAACGTCTGCACCCTTGCCGAAACGGTGGATTGCGTCACGCGCAGCCGTTCGGCGGTGCGGTGAAAGCTGCGGGTTTCCACGAGGTCAAGGAAGGTGTCGAGAAGTTCGATCTGCATGATGTTCCGGCAATCTGATCGGCTTTCCCGATCATAAGCCGGTTCCGCGCCGGATTGAAAGGTGGAATCCGCCAGAGGATATTTGCCGGAAAGGCGGGGGGTAAGATGAGCGATTTTCCAACGACGGCGCGTGTGGTGATCATCGGGGGCGGTGCCGTCGGCGTCTCGTCGCTTTACCATCTGGCCAAGGCGGGGTGGACGGACTGCTTACTTCTGGAAAAGAACGAGCTTACGGCGGGCAGCACTTGGCACGCGGCGGGGAACGTGCCGACCTTCTCGTCAAGCTGGTCGATCATGAACATGCAAAGGTATTCGGCGGAACTGTATCGCGGTCTGGGGGCCGAGGTCGATTACCCGATGAACTATCACGTCACCGGATCGGTGCGTCTGGGGCACACGAAAGAGCGGTTGCAGGAGTTCAAGCGCGTTGTCGGCATGGGGCGCTATCAGGGGATGGACCTGAACATCCTGTCGCCCGACGAGGTGAAGAAGGTTTATCCCTTCCTGGAAACCCATGACCTTTCGGGCGCGCTGCACGATCCCTATGACGGCGACATCGACCCCGCGCAACTGACGCAGGCCCTGGCCAAGGGCGCCCGCCAGATGGGTGCGCGGATCGAGCGGTTCTGCCCGGTGGATGGGGTGAAATGGACCGGCAAGGAGTGGATCATCTCGACCCCCAAGGGCGATGTGCGGGCCGAATATGTGGTGAACGCCGCCGGGTATTATGCCCGCGAGGTAGGCCGCATGTTCGGGCGCGAGGTGCCGATGATGGTGATGAGCCATCAATACATGCTGTTCGACACTATCCCTGAACTGGAGGCATGGTCCAAGGATGTGGGCCACAAGCTGCCGCTGCTGCGCGATGTGGATTCGAGCTACTATCTGCGGCAGGAAAAGAACGGCTTCAACCTTGGCCCCTATGAGGGCAACTGCAAGGCGCACTGGATATCCAAGGACGACCCCTTCCCGCAGGACTTCAGCTTCCAGCTTTTCCCCGACGATCTGGAGCGGTTGGAGTGGCACATCGCCGATGCCATGGCGCGCGTGCCGCTGCTGGAAAAGGCGCCGCTGACCAAGGTGATCAACGGCCCCATTCCCTATGCCCCCGATGGCAACCCGCTGATCGGGCCAATGCCGGGCGTGCCCAATGCGTTTGAGGCTTGCGTGTTCACCTTTGGCATCTGTCAGGCCGGGGGCGCGGGCAAGGTGCTGGCCGAATGGGTGACCGAGGGCGCGACGGAATGGGATATGTGGTCTTGCGACCCGCGCCGCTTCACCGGGTTTGAAGATGAGGATTACTGCATCAAGAAGGGGATGGAGGTTTACGGCCACGAATACGGCATCCACTTCCCGCACCATTCCTGGCCCGCCGCACGCGACAAAAAGCTGTCGGCGGTGCATGACCGGACCAAGGCTTTGGGCGCGGTTTATGGCGCCTATAATGGCTGGGAGCGGGCTTTGTGGTATGCGCGCCCCGGCGATGACACATCCGAGGCGGGCACCCAGACCTGGGACCGCGAGGGGCCGTGGTTCGGTGCCGTGAAGACCGAGGCCGAGGCGGTGAGGGATGCTGCCGGTATTCTGGACCTGCCGGGGTTCAGCCGGTTCCGTCTGTCGGGCGTGGGCGCGGCAGAGTGGCTGAGCCAGCAGATCACCGGGAAGTTGCCCAGCGTCGGCCGCTTGGGGCTGGCCTATTTTGCCGATGACAAGGGGCGGATCGTCACCGAAATGTCGGTGGCCAGGTTTGCCGAAAACGAGTTCTGGCTGATCACCGCAGCCACCGCGCAACTGCATGATGGCGAATGGCTGAGGAAGCATCTGGCGCCGGGGCTGGTGCTGGCCGAGGAGACGAACGACTGGTCAACCCAGATCCTGACCGGCCCTGCATCCCGCGCCGTTCTGGCCAAGGTGACGGACGGCGACCTTTCGAAAGGCTGGCTGACCCATCAGGCGGCAAAGATTGCCGGGGCCGACGTGGTGTTGATGCGGGTGTCTTTTGCCGGGGAACTGGGCTGGGAAATCCACTCAAAGGTCGCCGATACGGCAAAGGTCTGGGATGCGGTGATGGCCGCCGGGGCGCCTTTGGGGCTGAAGCCGTTCGGCATGTTCGCACTGAACAGCTTGCGGGTGGAAAAGGGCTATCGCGCCTGGAAGGGCGATCTTTCGACCGATTATACCATCCTGCAAGGCGGGCTGGAGCGGTTCGTGGATTGGTCGAAACCGGCCTTCCGCGGCAAGGCGGCGCTGGAGGCGGAAAAGCAGCGCGGCGTGACGAAACGCTTCTGCACGCTGGTGATTGAGGCGGGAGAGCAAGACCCGCCCTATATGTCCACCATCTGGCAAGGCGGCAAGGTCGTGGGCGAGCTGACCTCGGGCTATTACGGCCACCGGGTTGGGGCGGTGATTGGCCTGGGGATGTTGCGGGCCGATCTGAATCAGCCGGGACAAAAGGTAGAGGTCGAGATTTTCGGCACGCTTTACCCGGCCACGGTGCAAGCCGATCAGCCGCTGTGGGATGCGAAGAACGAACGCATCCGCGCGTGACATGCAGCGGACCGGGGGCCAGCCCCCGGACCCCCGGGATATTTACAGACAGAAAATGGGCAGAGAGATGAGCGGGATTCCGGCGAAGGCGCGAGCGGTGGTGATTGGCGGCGGGGTGTCGGGCTGTTCGGTGGCCTATCATCTGGCCAAGGCCGGGTGGGATGTGGTGCTGCTGGAGAGGAAGCGCCTGACCTCTGGCACCACATGGCACGCGGCGGGGCTGATCGGCCAGTTGCGCGCCAACCAGAACATGACGCGGTTGGCCAAGTATTCGGCAGAGCTGTATTACAAGCTGGAGGCCGAGACCGGCGTTGCAACCGGCATGAAGCGGGTGGGGTCGATGACCGTCGCGCTGACCGAGGCGCGGATGGAGGAGATTCAGCGCCAGGCCACCATCGCCAAGATTTTCGGGGTTGAGGTGCATCGGATCACCCCGAAAGAGGTGAAGGCGCTTTATCCGCATCTGAACATCGAGGGCGTCGTGGGCGGGGTGCATCTGCCCAACGATGGTCAGTGCGATCCTGCCAATATTGCCATGGCGCTGGCCAAGGGCGCGCGGATGGCGGGGGCGAAGATTTTCGAGAACGTCAAGGTGACGGGCGTGACCGAAGGCGCGGCGCCGGGCGGAAACCGCAGGGTGACGGGGGTGGATTATGTCGGGGCCGAGGGGCCGGGACATATCGACGCCGATGTGGTGGTGAACTGCGGCGGCATGTGGGGGCGTGACCTTGCGGCGCAGAACGGCGTGACCGTGCCGCTGCACGCGGCCGAGCATTTCTATCTGGTGACCGAACCTGTGCAGGGGCTGGGCGACATGCCGGTGCTGCGCGTGGTTGATGAATGCGCCTATTACAAGTCGGACGCGGGCAAGATGATGCTGGGGGCGTTTGAACCCAAGGCCAAGCCCTGGGGAATGGGCGGCATTCGTGAGGATTTCGAGTTCGACACGCTGCCCGAGGACTGGGACCATTTCATGCCCATTCTGGAAATGGCGATGAACCGGATGCCGATGTTCCAGACCACCGGCATTCATACCTTCTTCAACGGGCCGGAAAGTTTCACGCCCGATGACCGCTATTACCTTGGCCCGGCGCCGGAGCTGGGGGGGTATTGGGTGGCGGCGGGCTATAACTCGATCGGGATCATTTCTTCGGGTGGGGCTGGGATGGCGTTGGCGGAATGGATCGTCAATGGCGAGCCGCCGTTCGACCTGTGGGATGTGGACATCCGCCGCGCGCAGCCGTTCCAGAAGAACCGCAAGTATCTGAAGGAACGGGTCAGCGAGACGCTGGGCCTGCTTTATGCCGACCATTACCCCTACCGGCAGGTGGAAACCAGCCGCGGGGTGCGGCGGACGCCGCTGCATGAACATTTGAAGGCGCGCGGTGCGGTGTTCGGCGAGGTGGCGGGCTGGGAACGCGCGAACTGGTTTGCGAACCCGGGGCAGGAGCGGGAGTATCGCTATTCTTGGGGCCGGCAGAACTGGTTCGACAACCAGAAGGCCGAGCATCTGGCGGTGCGGGGCGGCGTGGGCCTGTTCGACATGACCAGCTTCGGCAAGATCCGGGTCGAGGGGCGCGATGCCTGTGCCTTCCTGAACCGGGTGTGCAGCGCCCAGATGGATGTGGAGCCGGGCAAGATCGTCTATACCATGTTCCTGAATGAACGTGGCGGGGTTGAGGCCGACCTGACCGTGACCCGCCTGTCAGAGCGCAGCTATCTGCTGGTGGTGCCGGGGGCGACCTTGCAGCGCAACCTGGCGTGGCTGAGGGCCCATGTGGGCGAGGATTTCGCCGTGATCACCGATGTGACGGCGGGCGAGGCGGTGTTGTGCGTCATGGGGCCGAAGGCGCGCGACCTGATGCAGGCGGTGTCGCCCAACGACTTTTCCAACGCGGCGCATCCCTTTGGCACGGCGCGGGAGATTGAAATCGGTTATGGCCTCGCCCGCGCCCATCGGGTGACTTATGTGGGGGAACTCGGCTGGGAGATCTACCCCAGCGCGGATCAGGCGGCGCATGTGCTGGAAACCCTTCTGGAGGCGGGCGAAGCCCATGGGCTGAAGCTGTGCGGGCTGCACGCGCTGGATTCTTGCCGGATCGAAAAGACCTATCGCCACTGGGGCCATGACATCACCGATGAGGACCATGTGGTCGAGGCGGGGCTTGGCTTTGCCGTGTCGAAGAAAAAGCCCGCCTTCATTGGCCGCGAGGCGGTGTTGCGAAAGCAGGAGGCGGGGCTGGCCCGCCGTCTGGTGCAGTTCCGCCTGAAAGACCCCGAGCCTTTGTTGTTCCACAATGAGGCGGTGGTGCGCGATGGCAAGATCGTCGGGCCGGTGACATCGGCGAATTATGGGCATCATCTCGGCGGGGCCATCGGCATGGGCTATGTGCCATGCGAGGGACAAAGCGAGGCCGAGGTGCTGGGTTCGACCTATGAGATCGAGGTGGCGGGCGTGCGCCATGCGGCCGAGGCCAGCCTTGTGCCGATGTATGACCCGAAATCGGAACGGGTGCGGATGTGACGGCGGCGGAGCGGGGGGCCGTCTGCCCCCCGCACCCCCCGAGGATATTTGGAGAAGGGGAGCGGGCGATGAGCGGGACAGGGAGCGATATCGGCGAAATGTGCGAGCCGGTGCGGGCGCGGCGTGAGGCAGGTCGGCCCGGCGGTCGGGCAGCGCGGGTGGCCTTGCGGGCAGCACCCTTGGCAGAGGATCTGCGGCCCGTGCGCGGCGGGTTGCCGGGCGGGCAATACAAACCCCTGACTGAAGCCGGAGTAAGCCAGATCCATGCTGCGGCGCTGGATGCGCTGGAGCAGATCGGGCTGTCTCAGGCGCCGAAATCGGGGGTGGAGGTGATGACCGCCGCCGGAGCCATTCAGGGCGACGACGGGCGGCTGCGGTTTCCGCGCGCGTTGGTAGAGGATATGCTGGCGGTGGCGGCGCGGAACATCACATTGCACGCGCGCGACCCCAAACATGACCTGCATCTGAGCGGCACCAATGTGCATTACGGCACGGCAGGGGCGGCGGTGCATATCGTCGATCCGGTGACGCTGGAGTATCGGGATTCTACGGCGCAGGATTTGTATGATGCGGCGCGGCTGGTCGATAACCTGGACAACATCCACTTTTACCAGCGCACCATGGTCTGCCGCGATGTGGTGGACAACAAGGAGATGGACCTGAACACGCTTTATGGTTGCCTTGCGGGCACCCGGAAGCATGTGGGGACCAGTTTCAGCGATCCGTCGCATGTCGCCGACTGCTTCGAGATGCTGTATATGGTGGCGGGGGGCGAGGAGAAATGGCTGGAGCGGCCGTTTGTGTCGAACTCCAACTGCTTCGTCGTGCCGCCGATGAAATTCGCCGAGGAAAGCTGCATCACCATGGAGGATTGCATCCGTCGCGGGATGCCCATGCTGCTGCTGAGCGCGGGGCAGGCGGGGGCGACCAGCCCGGCACCGATTGCGCTGACCATTGTGCAGGCGGTGGCGGAATGTCTGGCGGGCGTGGTGTATGCCAATGCGGTGAAAAAGGGCGCGCCCTGTATCTTTGGCACCTGGCCCTTCGTTTCCGACCTGCGGACCGGGGCGATGAGTGGTGGCAGTGCCGAACAGGCGCTGTTGACCGCCGGTTGCGCGCAGATGCACCGCTTTTATGACCTGCCGGGGGGGGCTGCCTCGGGGATTTCCGACTCGAAGCTGCCCGACATGCAGGCGGGATGGGAGCAGGGCATCACCAACTCGCTGGCCGGTCTTGCGGGCCTGAACATGTGCTATGAGGCGGTGGGGATGCACGCCAGCCTGCTGGGTTTTTGTCTGGAAAGCCTGGTTCTGGGCGATGACCTTTTGGGGCAGGCGATGCGGCTGGTGCGGGGGATCGATGTGACGCCCGACTCGACCAGTCTGGACGCGATGAAAGAGGTCTGTCTGGGCGGGCCGGGGCATTACCTGGGCAGCGATCAGACGCTGAAGCTGATGCAGACCGAATACATCTATCCCAAGGTTGGCAACCGGATGAGCCCCAAGGAATGGAACGAAGCGGGCAAGCCCTTGCTGCTGGATACCGCCATGGCGCGCAAGAACGACATCCTGTCCAAGGCGGGCTGCGTGGTGGACCCCGAGATTGACCGCGCGATCCGGGCGCGGTTCAACATCTATTTCCAATAGGCCGGATTGCGCCGGACGGGTCAGCCGGACTAGGCTGACCCGGTAAATGAGAGCGGCTCCGCGCCGCCAGTCCGACAGGAGGATGCCATGACCATTTCCAAGCATATCGGCCAGTTCTACATCAACGGTGGCTGGGTCGATCCGCTGCCCGGTGCCACGAAGTTCGGCGTTGAGAACCCCGCAACCGAAGAGATCGTGGGCGAGGTGGCGCTGGGCACCGCCGCCGATGCTGACCGCGCGATTGCGGCGGCCCGCGCCGCCTTTGACGGCTGGACGGTGGTGCCGGTGAAAGAGCGCATCGCCTTGGTGCGGCGCATTCTGGAGGTTTACAACGCGCGCTATGAGGATTTCGCGCAAGCCATGTCCACCGAGATGGGCGCGCCGATCGAATGGGCGCGGGGCGCGCAGGCCTGGGCGGGGCAGGTGCATATTGAAAGCACGATCAAGGCCGCCGAAGAGATGCAGTGGGAATACATGCGCGGTTCGACCCGGATCGTGCTGGAGGGCATCGGGGTTTGCGCGCTGATCACCCCGTGGAACTGGCCGATGAACCAGATTGCCTGCAAGGTGGCGCCCGCGCTGATCGCCGGTTGCACCATGGTGCTGAAACCATCGGAAATCGCGCCGCTGTCGGGCCTGCTGTTCACCGAGGTCTGCCATGAGGCGGGGGTTCCGGCGGGCGTTTACAACATGGTCAACGGCAACGGGCCAGAGGTGGGCGCGCGGATGTCCAGCCACCCCGAGGTGGATATGGTCAGCTTTACCGGCTCGACCCGCGCGGGCACGGCGATTGCGGCGGCGGCGGCCCCGACCGTGAAGCGCGTGGCGCAGGAGCTGGGCGGCAAGTCGCCCAACATCATCCTGCCCTCGGCCGATCTGGCCGAGGCGGTCAAGGCGGGTGTCGCGGGCTGCTTTGGCAACACCGGGCAAAGCTGCGACGCGCCGACCCGCATGTTCGTGCCGCGCGACAAGCATGACGAGGCGCTTGGCTATGCCAAGGAAGCGGCGGACGAGGTGGTGGTGGGCGATCCGCGCGACACCGCTACCACGATGGGGCCGCTGGTGTCGAAGCTGCAATTCGACAAGGTGCAGCGACTGATTCAGGCGGGGATTGATGAGGGCGCCACGCTGGTCACAGGCGGTATTGGCCGCCCGGTGGGCGTGAACCGCGGCTGGTTCGTGCGTCCGACGATCTTTGGCGATGTGACCAATGAGATGACCATCTCTCGCGAGGAAATCTTTGGCCCGGTGCTGTCGATCCTGCCCTATGACACGCTGGATGATGCCGTGCGCATGGCCAATGACACGCCCTATGGCCTTGCCGCCTATATCGCCGGGCCGGTCGAAGATGCCAAACCCGTCGCGCGCCGCCTGCGCGCTGGCACCGTGAACCTGAACTACCCCGATTGGGACACCTTCGCCCCCTTCGGCGGCTATAAGCAGTCGGGCAACGGGCGTGAATATGCCGACTGGGGCATCCATGATTTCTGCGAGGTCAAGGGCATCGTCGGCTGGGGCGCCTAAACCCCCATTTCGGCCAGAATTTCAGGCGTCCCCCGGCAGAAGGGGGCGCCTGCCACAACAGGGAAAAGCCATGAAATACGGATACGTCGGCCTGGGCAATCTGGGCGGCCATATTGCCATGTCCTTGATCAAGGCGGGCCATCAGGTGGTGGTCTATGATCGCAACCCCGCGCTGGCCGAACGGCATGTGGCGGCGGGGGCGGTTCTGGCAACCTCGGTCAGCGATCTGGCGGGGCAGGTGGATCATGTCTTTACCTGCCTGCCGTCACCTGCGGTCAGCGAACTGGTGCTGGCGGAGATGCTGATCACGCTGAAACCCGGCGCGACGTGGATCGAGAATTCCACCATCGGGCGCGATGACATCATCCGGTTGGGCGGGCTGGCCAAGGGGGCGGGCATCCGCCTGCTGGAGGCGCCCGTTACCGGGGGCGTTCATCTGGCGGCACGGGGCGAGATTACCGTGCTGGTGGGGGGGGATGCCGACCTGTTCGCGCTGCATGAACCGGCGCTGAAGGCCATTGGCAACCGCATTTTCCACATGGGCCCCCTGGGGTCGGCGGCGGTGATCAAGGTCATCACCAACATGCTGGCCTTCATCCATCTGGTCGCCGATGGCGAGGCGCTGATGCTGGCCAAGCGCGGGGGCCTTGACCTGAAAACCGCGTGGGAGGCGATTGCGGCCTCGTCCGGCACGTCTTTCGTGCATGAGACGGAAGGCCAACTGATCCTGAACGGCAGCTATGACATTGCCTTTACCATGGACCTTGCGTTGAAAGACCTGGGCTTTGCCATGGGGTTCGGCCGTGAATTCGGTGTGCCGCTGGATCTGGCGGGAATGACGAACCAGACCTTCGTCAAGGGTAAGGCGGCCTATGGCGGCGCGGCGCAATCGACCCAGATCGTGAAACTGCTGGAAGAGGCGCTTGGCACTGATCTGCGGGCCGAAGGGTTCCCGGCGCGGTTGGAATAGGAGTTGACAGCCTACACCGCGAAAGCGACGCTGGCCGCAATATAGTCGGGGGCTTGTTGTGAAACTGGTTACGCTTTTGGGATGCGCAGTTCTTTGTGCCGCAACCGCTTTATCCGCCGCCGCAAAGCCCGTTATCTGGCGCTGTGATGTTGCAGGTGCGAAGGCACCATATAAAATTCCGCCGACATATATATTTAATTATGATGCGGCGGGTCAGACTTTGGTTTTTGACGGCCGTATCAAGTCGATCAAGAAAGAACCGATCCCCGCAACCGTCAAGGATCTTGGCGACCGCATTACATTCTCATGGGTGCTTAACGGGCTATACAGCCGCAATGCGCAATCCTACTCATTGCGCTATCGCCTGACGGTCGTAAAAAAGACCATGAAGATGAGCGTGACGGAAAGCATGTTGGGATATGACAACCCGGACATCACCCAGAAAGGCAGTTGCAAGCCCATCGCCTGATTCTTCCCAGTTTCCTGTTCTGACATGAAGAGAGTGCCCATGTTCCAGATTCTGCGTGTTTCGCTTGCCGCGCTGATCGCGCTGTCCGCTCCGGCCTTTGCCAAGCCCGAAACCTATATATGCGATATGAAGACGAACCGTGACCGGAGCTGGATTCCGAAGCAGGTTGTCCTTCAGCATGAGGCAGGCTCGTCCACGGCGATCGTGAATGATCCGATCATCAACGCCTACGTCGGCCAGCCGGTCAATGGAAAGGTTACCAATGAGACCAGCCAACGATTGAGCGTCTCTTGGACGCTCACGACGGTTGCGTCGAATGGCGACCGCACCAAGATGGCCTATAGCATCACCATCGGCACTGCCGATCTGCATGCTTCGATGCGTGCGGTTCCGGCCGGATACGACAATTCCTTCAACGGGCGCGGGCAGTGCAGGCGCCGGTAAGGCCACAGGTCTTGCCACGGCGTTCAGGGCGGCTTTGCGAAAGGGGAGCGGGATGAAATCATTGCTGGTGGGCAGCTTGTTGCTGTGTGGCGGTTTTCTGCCGCAGGTGGTTGCGGCCAAGCCAGCCGTCTATGAATGCTGGATCGGTGAAAGCGATGGTGGTTGGTTGCCGGGCACGATCAAGATCTGGCACGAACCGGGCTCTCGAACGGCAAAGGTGGATGACCGTATAACGGAAAGGTTCCTGAACGGGGCCACAAAAGCCAGGGTCGTTGTGGACAACGGCAAGAAGCTGACGGTTGCCTGGTCAATTCTGGTGGTTTCCGCCAGCAACCAGCGGGCGCAGATGGATTATGGCCTGACGATCGAGCGGGCGACGATGGATGCCTCGATGCGGGCGACACCGGCACGGTATGAGAACAGCTTTCGCGCGAAGGGTGGCTGCACCCAGAAGTGAAAGCACCATCCGCCCTTGACCTTCCGGGCGCGGAGGCCCTTATTCCCCTTAGTCCAAATCCGCGACGAACAGGAGACGTCAGATGGCTTTCACCCTTCCCGATCTGCCCTATGCCCATGATGCGCTTGCGCCCCTTGGCATGTCGAAGGAGACGCTGGAGTATCACCACGACATTCACCACAAGGCCTATGTCGATAACGGCAACAAGCTTCTGATCGCATCGGAATACGAGGCGATGAGCCTGGAAGACATCATCACCGGCACCTATCAGGCCGGCGCGGTGGCGCAGGGCGGCCTGTTCAACAACGCGTCGCAGCACTGGAACCATACGCTGTTCTGGGAAGTGATGGGACCGGGCGAAGCCAAGAAGATGCCGGGCGAGCTGGAGCTGGCGCTTGCAGAGAGCTTTGGTTCGGTCGCCAGGTTCAAGGAAGATTTCGCCGCTGCCGGGGCCGGTCAGTTCGGTTCGGGCTGGGCCTGGCTGGTCAAGGACAAGGACGGCAGCCTGAAGGTCACCAAGACCGAGAACGGCGTGAACCCGCTGTGCTTTGGCCAGACCGCGCTGCTGGGTTGTGACGTGTGGGAGCATTCCTACTACATCGACTTCCGCAACAAGCGCCCGGCCTATCTGACCAACTTCCTGGAAAAGCTGGTCAACTGGGAAGCGGTTGCCGCCAAGCTGTAAGCGCCACGCGACCGAAGACCCAAGGCCCGCCGGTTCCGGCGGGCCTTTTTGTTTCGCAGTGCGACGGCTCAGTCCGTCCGCAGATGCGCAGGCAGGGCGTCCACATAACTTGCCGGAAGACCCGGATCGACATCGCCACGCCGCACGAGTTCATCAAGGCACAGAAGTGCAAGCGAATGGCTGTCGAAGGTGGCAGAGGCCAGCAGGGCCAGATGGCCGATCTGTGCGGCTGTCCAGTCTGCAATGCGCGTCAGGTCGCGCACATAGATTGCATCCCCGTCGATCAGCTGATCGGCGACGCGCCGGGGACGAAGCCGCGTTGCCTGGGAGTTGGGAAGCATCAGCGATTTGTTGAACAGGAACTTGTGCAGTTCAAACCCCATGGCGCGCAACTGTGTGTCGATGCCACCCAGCATCGGCTCGCCCTGATAAAGCCGGTGATAACGCAGTTCGATGATGACCACGACGCAAGGCTGCATCACCCGGCTTGCGGCGGCCAGCACGGCCCCTTCGCCGCCCTGGATGTCGATCTTCAGCATGTCGAATTCGGGCAGGTCGGGCAGGTGGTCGAGCGCGGCGGTCTGCATCGCAAGCCGCTCGACCACTTGCCCCCAGCGGGACCGGCCGATGACCGACAGTCCCGGTTCATAAGGAGGCAAGGTAGAGGTCATCCCCGAAGAGCGCATCACATGCAGGGTGACAGGGCTGCCATCGCCCACCGCCACCGGAAAATAGGTTTCGTTCGGCGAGGGTTTTTCCTGCAAGGCCGCAAAGGCCGAGGGCTGCGGTTCGAACCCGACGATCCGGCAGCCGCCCGCCGCCAGGAGGGCCGAATAGGGCGCGGGATTGACCGGATTGGCGCCGACATCGGTGATCGTGGTCAGCCGGGGCAGGGACAGAGCCTTTCGCAACAGGGCGGCAGATGCGGAAAGGGTCTCGGTCATGAAATATCTGGGCTATTGTTTCTATTTCCAGAACGCTAGCCCAGCCAAATCGGCTTGGAAAGGTGCAATCCGATAATCAGTCTGCGAAGGCAGATTGCAGTCTGGCTTCGGCCTGCGCAACGTCTGGCACAACCTGAAACAGCCCCAGCATCGACGGATCGGCGAAGCCCTCGGCCACGATGTGCCGCAACAGCGATACCAGCGGTTGCCAATAGCCCTGTACGTCCAGCAGCAGGATGGGTTTGCGGTGCAGGCCGATCTGCGCCCAGGTCAGCACCTCGAAAAATTCGTCAAGGCTGCCCGCGCCGCCGGGCAGGACGACCACGGCATCGGAGTTCATGAACATCACCTTCTTGCGCTCGTGCATGTCTTCGGTGATGACGAACTGGCTGACCTGCCTGCGGCCTTTTTCCAGCCCGATCAGATGGGTGGGGATGATGCCCATGGCTTGCGCCCCCGCGGCTTGGGCCGCGCGTGCCACCTCTCCCATAAGGCCGATGTCGCCTGCGCCATAGACCAGCCGCCAGCCATTGCGCGCAAGGGCCTGGCCAAAGTCACGCGCGGCGGCGGCGTGGGCGGGGTTGGCACCGGAGCGCGCGCCACAGAAGACACAGATCGAGCGCAGCATGTCGGACATCGCAATCCCCCGGTGGAATCCAGTTGCTTTCCCGGCATCTATAGGGGTTCCTGAGGCAAAGGAAAGCAGCGGCCGGGAACAGGCCGCGCGATCAGGGGGAAACATGGCTGGCGAAGGCGGAAAAAGCGGCGCGTTGGGCGCTGTGGCGGGGGTAGGGGCGGCGGCGGTTGTCGTTCTGGTGGCGTGGCTGGGGTTGAGTGGCCCGCCAGATGCACCGCAAGGGGCTGCGCAGGACAAGGCGGCTGAACCTGTTTCGCAACCGGCAGCCGAGGGGGCGGGCGCTGTTCCCGCAACGCAACCTGCCGCCGATGCCGCGACGACTTCTGGTCCCGCTTCGACCGCGCCGGATCAGACTGCCACCGAACAGGCCGCCACCGGACAGCCCGCGACAGAACCGCCGGCCCCAGAGGCCCCCGCTGCCGTGCTGCCCGCGTTCGATGTGGTGCGCGTCGCCCCAGATGGCGCTGCCACCGTGGCCGGCATTGCCGCGCCCGATGCCGCCATATCGCTGCGGATCGATGGGGCCGAGGTTGCAGGGGGCAAGGCGGATGGGCAAGGCAAGTTTGCCTTGCTGTTCACCATGCCTCCCGCTGCGGTTCCGCGGCTGATGCAACTGGTCATGACCGTGGATGGCGTGGACATCTCCGCGAAAGAAATGGTCGCGGTTGCCCCGATCGAGGTGCCGAAGGTGGCTGACGCCGCGGCCCAGCCTGCCACTCCGGCGGTCGCGCCGGGCGATACAGCGCCCGAGGTCACTGCAGAAGCCTCTGGCGCGGCAGAGACCGCATCGCCCCAACCCAGCTTCACCTCTCCGCCCGCGGCACTGCTGGTGACGGGCAGCGGCATCAAGGTGTTGCAATCGGGGGCTGCCCCGACGCCGGGCTTTGCCCCGGCGCTGACCATCGATTCCATCGCCTATACCGCCGACGGAGCGGTGCAGGTTGGCGGGCGCGGCCAGCACGGGCAGGATGTGCGCCTTTATCTGGACCAGAAAGACATTGCCACCGCCTCGGTCGGGATGGACGGGGCCTGGACCGTCATCCTGCCGGAGGTCGCGCCGGGCCTTTACACCCTGCGCGCCGATATGGTGATGCCGGATGGCAAGGTGTCCGCCCGGTTCGAGACGCCCTTCAAGCGCGAGACGACCGAGGCGCTGGCCGCCGTTCTGGGCACGGCGACCCGCCCGGCAGAGGCCGAAGCGCCGGGTCTGACGGCCGACGCACCCGCAGTTGGTGCCCCGGATGCGAATTCTGTCGCTGAAGCCGCCCCGGTGGTGAATGCCCCCGCCGAAACAGTCGCGGCCGAAACACCCCCGGCAGCAAACGCCCCGACGGAAGCAACAGCCAGCAAGGCCGCCCCCGCCGCGCCGCTGACGGTTACCGTGCAGCCCGGCTATACCCTGTGGGGCATTGCCAAGTCCGAGTTTGGCGACGGCGTTCTGTATGTTCAGGTGTTCGAGGCAAACAAGGACCGCATTCGCGACCCCGATCTGATCTATCCCGGTCAGGTGTTCACGATTCCGAAGGCGCCCTGACGTCAACCTCGATCACGGGTTCCGCCACGGCCCGGCCGTGGCGGCAACAGGCGACGACCTCGGGGTGTTCAAGGCAGCAGTCGTTCAGCAGAAAGGCGATGGTTTCGCCAAGGCCGCCGGCATCGATTGTATAGATGACATTGCGCGCCACCTTGCGCGCCGAAACCAGCCCGGCCTGTTCCATCTGCGCCAGATGGAACGACAGCCGCGAGGCCGAAAGGCCCATCTGGCGGGCAATCTCACCCGCCGCAAGGCCATCCGCCCCATGCGGCACCAGCAGGCGGACAAGGGCCAGACGGTCCTCATTTGCCAGGGCTTGCAGGGCCGCGAGGGCTTTACCTTGCTTCATGTTTCAACTACTCATGAAACGTTGAATGATTGAGGGATAGCGTAGAATCGCCCCGCGTTCAACCGCCAGGCCATTCAGGACCCCAGTCAGATCCCCGTCAGGACCCAGCAGATGCGCAAAAGCACGGCAACCAGCGCCGACCTTTCCACGACCGAAGCCAGCGGTTGGCAGACCATGCGGCGCATGGCGCCCTATCTGTGGCCCGAAGGGCAGGCCTGGGCCAAACGGCGGGTGGTGATCGCGCTTTTGTTTCTTCTGGTGGCCAAGGTGGTGTCGGTCTCGACTCCGTGGTTCTACAAGATCGCCGTCGATCATCTGACCGGCCCGCACCCTGATGTGGGCACGGCGCTGACCTTTGGCGCTGTGGGCATGACGCTGGCTTACGGCCTTGCGCGGTTTGGCGCCGTGGCCTTTGGCGAATTGCGCGATGCGGTCTTTACCCGGGTGGGCCAGCGCGCCCTGCGCCGTCTGGCGCTGGAAACCTTTACCCACATTCACCGCCTGTCGCTGCGCTATCACATCACGCGCAAGACCGGCGGGTTGAGCCGCATCATCGAGCGGGGCGTGAAGGGGGTCGATTTCCTGCTGCGCTTCATGCTGTTTTCCATCGGGCCGCTGATCCTGGAGCTCAGCATGGTGTCGGCCATCTTCGCCTGGGTATTCGGCTGGCAATATGCCGTGGTGGTGATCCTGACGATTGCGATCTATGTCACCTATACCTTCAAAGTCACCGAATGGCGGGTGAAGCTGCGCCGCGAGATGAACGATCAGGATACCGACGCTAACCAAAAGGCGATCGACAGCCTGTTGAACTTTGAAACCGTCAAGTATTTCAACGCCGAAGGCTGGGAGGCCGCCCGCTATGACCGCGCGATGGCGCGGTATGAGGTGGCGGCGGTCAAAACCGGCCAGTCGCTGGCCATGCTGAACGCCGGGCAAAGCCTGCTGATCACGGCGGGCCTTGTCATCGTGATGATGATGGCGGCGCGCGGGGTGCAGGCCGGAACGCTGACGGTTGGCGATTTCGTCATGGTCAACGCCTACATGATCCAGATCACCATGCCGCTGAACTTCCTTGGCACGGTTTATCGCGAGATCCGGCAGGCGCTTGTGGATATGGGGCAGATGTTCGGCCTGCTGGCGCAGCCTGCCGAGGTGACGGATGCCCCCGGCGCGCCCGCGTTGAAGGTGACGGGCGGGCAGATAGAGTTTGACGATGTGCGCTTTGCCTATGATGCCGACCGCCAGATATTGAAGGGCGTGTCTTTCACCGTGCAGCCCGGCCAGACGCTGGCGCTGGTCGGCCATTCCGGGTCGGGTAAGTCCACCATCGCGCGGTTGCTGTTCCGGTTCTATGACGTGACCGGCGGGGCAATCCGCATCGACGGGCAAGACATACGGCAGGTCAGCCAAAGCAGCCTGCACGCCCAGATCGGCGTGGTGCCGCAAGACACGGTGCTGTTCAACGATACGGTCTATTACAACATCGCCTATGGCCGCCCCGATGCCAGCCGTGAGGAGGTTGAGGCGGCGGCGCGGGCGGCGAAGATTCACGATTTCATCGCGGCGCTTCCCGATGGCTATGACACGACGGTGGGCGAACGCGGGTTGAAACTGTCGGGCGGCGAAAAGCAGCGCGTGGGCATTGCGCGCACGTTGCTGAAAAATCCGCCGATCCTGATACTGGACGAGGCGACATCTGCGCTGGATACCCAGACCGAGCGGTCCATCCAAAGCAGCCTGGCCGAGATGGGGCAGGGCCGAAGCGTCATCACCATCGCGCACCGCCTGTCCACCATCGCCGATGCCGACCAGATTCTGGTGATGGAACAGGGTGAGGTGATCGAGCGCGGCACCCATGCCGACCTTTTGGCGCTGGATGGCACCTATGCCGCGATGTGGGCGCGCCAGTCGGCGGATGAAAGTGACGAGGACGAAAGCGAGCCGACCGGTCTGTCCGGCACCTTTGTTGCCGAAACCGTCAGCACCGATCTGCCGCTGGATCGCAACTATCGCTATACACCGAAAAGCTGACGGTCGCTTCCTGGCGGGTGGGCTGAGGCGCTGTGCCGCAATCGGCAGGTGGCGTCAGGCGGCGGCCTGGTGATCGGGCACCAGCGCGATACTTTCGGGGGGCAGGGCCGCGACGCCGGCAACCTCTGCGACCGCCTGCCCATCCAGCGAGATGATCGACCCGCTGCCATCTTCGTTCGCCGCGATGGACAACGCAGGGGGAATCGTCTCGCCGGTCGCAGGATCGGTCGCGGGGGTATAGAACAGCTCCAGCACATGCCCGCCGGGATCAAAGCCTTCGATCAGGGGCAGATCGCCCGTGTCTTCCAGGGGAATCACCAGATCAGCCGTATCGGCAAGGCCACTATGCGCCGGATCGCCATGTTCCTCTGAAACGGCAGAAGGAAGGTCGCCCGGCCCGTCCTGCCCCTCTAGAAACCAGGCCAGCGTATCGCGGTGGGCGGTCATATCCGGTTCCGGCGCCGCCTGGCTTGCTGCCATATGCGCCACCGGGTCGGGCAGATCATAAGGGGTATCCTCGCGGTCGTCGGGTTCATGATCGGTCATCAGCGTGGCCCCTACAGCCCCCGACAGCATCAGAACGCCTGTCCAGATCGAATAGTCCACTGTGATCATCCTTGAGTCACCATTGGGCGTATTTTGCCGGGAAATGTGACTACGGCATGGCCCAATGGTGCCAGATTGCAGACAATCGCGCGTGGTGACGATGCTGGCGGGGCAGGGCTTGGCAAGGCGGCGCAGGGGCGTGTAAGACAGTCGGGAAGAAGGAGACGCGGCATTGAGCAACCCCGACAGTTTCATCGACGAAGTTACTGACGAAGTGCGCCGCGATCGGCTTTTCGCGATGTTCCGCAAATATGGCTGGATCGGCGGTTTGCTGGTCGCCCTGATCGTCGGGGGGGCGGCCTTCAACGAATGGCAAAAGCACCGGGCGACGGTGCGGGCGCAGGCCTTTGGCGATGCGATCACCGATGCGCTTGACCTCGGTGGTGCGGAAGAGCGGCGGCAGGCAATTGCCGATATTCCCGCCGATGGCGCGCAGGTTGCACTGAAAGAGCTGATGCTGGCCTCTGACCCGGTTGGCGACAAGGCGGGCGCGCTGAAGGCGCTGGACACGATCCTGGCCGATTCGTCGCTGCCGCAGGTTTATCGTGACATCGCGGCCCTGCGCCGGGTGATGATTGCCGGGGCGGAAATGCCCCTGGCCGACCGCCGCGCGCTGCTGGAGGGGGTTGCCGTGCCGGGGCGTCCGTTGCGGGTGCTGGCGCAGGAACAGCTTGCCTATCTTCTGGTGGAAGAGGGCAAGAAGGATGAGGCGATCACGGCGCTGTCGGCCCTTGTGGTCGATCAGGAATCGCCTGCCGGCCTGAAGGCGCGGGCGGGGCAGGTGATCACCGCCCTGGGCGGCACACCGCCCGAAGCGGTAAAGGCCGGGTAAGCGGATGCGGATCGGGAAGGGGGCCTTGGTGGGCAACTGGTCGAACAGGCTTGGAATTGCAGTATTGCTGGCTGGCACGGCGCTGGCGGGGTGTCAGAAAGAGGCAGTTCTGGAAGGCACCCGCTTTCCGGTCTCGGAACCTCTGGCGGATTCAGAGCCAGTCGCAGGCCAGCCCGCGCCGGTTCCGGCAGATGAGCGGGCGGGCTATACGGCCCAGCCCATCAGCCTGCCCCCGGCGGTGGCCAATGCCGAATGGGCACAGCGTGGCGGCAATGCGGCCCATACCGGCGCCAGCGGCAGCCTTTCGGCCGCGCCCCAGCGGGTCTGGAGCCTGAACATCGGCGCGGGCAACAAGCGCCGCGACCGCATCACCGCTTCGCCTGTGGTGGCGGGCGGCAAGGTGTTCGCGATGGATTCCGGCACCACGGTTGCCGCGGCAACGCTGGGTGGCGGCCTGCTGTGGAAAACCTCTCTGGTTGCCGATTTCGACCGCAAGAGTGCTGTGGCCGGTGGCGGCGTGGCGGTGGCGGGCGGTAAGGTGTTCGCGACCACGGGGTATGGCGAAGTGATCGCGCTGGATGCGGCGACAGGCAGCGTGATCTGGCGGCAGCGCATGGATGCGCCGATTGCCGGTTCGCCCACGGTCGAGGGCAACACGGTCTATGCCGTGGCGCGCGATGGAACGGCGCTGGCGCTGGATGCCGCCAATGGCAAGATTCTGTGGCAGATTGTCGGCTCGCGTCAGAATGGCGGCGTGCAGGGCCCGGCCTCGGCCGCGATTGCGAATGGCAAGGTGATGATGCCCTTTGCCACGGGCGAGGTGGTGACGGCCGAAACCAAGGATGGCACCCCGTCCTGGCGCGGTGCCGTGGTGGGCAAGCGGTTCAACCTGGCCGCTTCGGGCCGCGGCGACATCACCGGCGATCCGGTGGTTTCGGGCGGCGTGGTCTATGTCGGTTCGGCCTCGGGCCGGACGGTGGCGATGAATGCCGAAACCGGCGAGCGGCTGTGGTCGGCTGAGGAAGGCGCGCTGAACGCGCCGCTGGTCGTCGGCGGGTCGGTCTTTGTCGTCAATGATGTGGCGCGTCTGGTGCGGCTGGATGCGGCAACGGGTGCCGTGATCTGGGCGACCGACATGCCCTATCATGTCAAGGAAAAGCCCAAGAAGTGGAAGGCGATCTACGCCCATTTCGGCCCGGTTCTGGCGGGCGGGCGGATTGCCGTCGCCTCGTCGGATGGCGTGCTGCGGTTCTTCAACCCGGTTGACGGGGCGCTGGTGGCGACAGCCAATATTCCGGGCGGTGCGGCCTCGGCCCCGGTTCTGGCGGGGGGGATGCTGCTGGTCATGGGCGGAAACGGGCAGATTCACGCTTTCCGTTAAGGGCGGGGGCGTGTAAGGAACGCGCTTTCCGGCAAGTCGGAGCGAAAGATGAGTTTCACCCTCGCCATCGTGGGGCGCCCGAATGTGGGCAAATCCACCCTGTTCAACCGGCTTGTGGGCCGCAAGCTGGCGCTGGTCGATGACCAGCCCGGCGTGACGCGCGACCTGCGCGAGGGCGATGCGAAGCTGTTCGACCTGCGCTTTACCGTGATCGACACGGCGGGGCTGGAGGAAATTACCGATGACAGCCTGCAGGGCCGGATGCGGCGGCTGACCGAACGCGCGGTGGATATGGCCGATGTGTGCCTGTTCCTGATTGACGGTCGGGTCGGGGTGACCCCTTCGGACGAGGTTTTCGCCGACATCCTGCGCAAGAAATCGGCCCGCGTTCTTTTGGGCGTGAACAAGGCCGAGGGCAAGGCAGGGGATTCCGGCGCGCTGGAGGCCTATAGCTTGGGCCTTGGCGAACCGATCCGCCTGTCGGCCGAACATGGCGAGGGGATGGACGACCTATACGCCGCCCTGCGCCCGTTCGAGGCCGAGTTCGCCGCGCGTGAGGCCGAGATCACGCCCGAGACCGATCTGGACATCAGCGAGGAAGAGGCGGAGCTGGACGGCGACGAGAACGCCCACAAGCCCACCGCCAAGAAGCCGCTGCAAATCGCGGTGATCGGGCGGCCCAATGCGGGCAAATCGACGCTGATCAACAAGATTCTGGGGCAGGACCGCCTGCTGACCGGGCCAGAGGCCGGGATCACCCGCGATGCCATCTCGCTGAAAGCCGACTGGATGGGCACGCCGATCCGCATCTGGGACACCGCCGGGATGCGCAAAAAGGCCCGCGTGGTGGAAAAGCTGGAAAAGCTGTCGGTCGCCGACGGGTTGCGCGCCGTGCGCTTTGCCGAGGTGGTGGTGGTTCTGCTGGACGTGGAAATCCCGTTCGAACAGCAGGATTTGCGGATTGCCGATTTCGCCGAAACCGAGGGCCGCGCGGTCGTGATTGCCGTGAACAAATGGGATCTTGAGGGCGAAAAGCAGGAAAAGCTGGCCGAACTGAAAGAGATGTTCGAGCGCCTGCTGCCGCAGTTGCGCGGTGCGCCGCTGGTCACCGTTTCTGGCAAGACCGGCCGGGGGCTGGACCGGCTGCACGATGCGATCCGCCGCGCGCATGACATCTGGAACCGCCGCATCGCCACCAACCGGCTGAACACCTGGCTGGGGGCCATGACCGAGGCGCACCCTCCGCCCGCGCCGGGCGGCCACCGCATCAAGCTGCGCTATATCACCCAAGCCAAGACCCGGCCGCCGGGTTTTGTGGTGAAGTGTTCGCGTCCAGATGAGTTACCGGAAAGCTATAAACGCTATTTGATCAACGGCTTGCGCGATCATTTCGACATGCCAGGCACGCCGATCCGCCTGTTCTTCCGTGGTCAGGGCGATGAAAATCCGTGGAAGGAACGCAAGTTCCACACGCCCAGCCGGTTGCGCAAGCATATGGACAAGAAGAAGGACTAGGGCGGTGCATGTCGCGATCTGCTCGGACGACGCCTATGTGACTGGCGTCGTTGTGGTGATCGCATCGGTCGCCTTTCACGACCCCGGCACCCGCTTTACCGTGCTGGAAATGGGGATCAGTGACGCGAACCGGGCCCGCCTTGCCAAGCTTGCCGAAACGCTGAAATGCCGGATCGATCTGATCACTGCCCCGCGAGAGCTTGTTTGCAGCGTTTCGCTTGAGGAACAAAGGCATCTGTCGCAGGCGGCGCTGTTGCGGCTGTTGCTGCCCGAAATCCTGCAGAGCGATGACCGGGTTCTGTATCTTGACTGTGACATGCTGGTGCTGTCCTCGCTTCGCCCGATCTGGGAGACGGGGCTAGGCAAGGCCCTTGCCGCTGCGGTCCCGGATCGCGACGCGCTGGAGGCAATGTCGCAGAGCGATGCGGCGTTCTATCAGCGTGAATGGCAGCGGATCGGGGTGGAGCGTGGCCAGTATGTAAATTCCGGCCTGATGCTGATCAATCTTGCCGCCTGGCGGGCCGAGGGCACGGGCCGGGCCTGTCTGGCTTTTCTGGGGGATCGTGGCAGGCTCCGCAGCTTTGCAGATCAAAGCGCAATCAATGCCATCTGCAAGGGCCGCATCATCCTGCTTGACCGGGCCTGGAATGTGTTCCCGGTTCAGTTCAGCAAGAATGGATGGGAGAACCGGATAGCCGCGCCCTTTGTGCTGCATTTCTCCGGGCTGGAAAAGCCGTGGAAGACGCGCGTGATCTTCGGCAGTCTGTGGTGGACTTATGCGCGATCGGTCAGGGATTGCTTGCCGCCGGATCACACTGGCCTGCGGGGCCTCTTGTCCCGGCGCAGGATCAAGCAGGCGATCCGTCGCGCGGTCGGACTGATGGTCGGCAAGCGCAAGCACTGGGCTGCCTTTGGGCTGCAGCGGCGGGCGAAGCGTCTTTGCACGGAAGACCGCCGCGCCCTGCTTGCGTGGCAGGGGCATTGAGACCGGCAAGCGGTTGCGGGATCGGGCCGGATCTGATCACACTGCGGCGACAAGGAGTGTTTCCATGCCCCAACCCCTTTCCGAATGGCGTGCCGACCGGCTGACTGCACTGGCGGCCCCGGATGGCTGGCTGAACCTGACTGACCGGGTGGAGATCGCACCCGGCAACCGCTATGCCGTGGGGCGGGCTGGGGACAATGGGTTGCAAATCTCGGCCGGGCCGGATCATCTGGGCATCCTGACCGTGGCCGCAGATGGCAGCGCCAGCCTGAGCGTTGAGGGGCAGGAGCTGCCTTTCACCCCCATTCCCGGTGCCCCGCCCCGCCTGTCGGTCGCCAATCTGATCCTAGAGATTCATGTGGCCGAGGGCCAGCCGGCCCTTCGCGTGCGCCAGATCGACCACCCCCGCCGCTTCCGCGACCCCGGCCTGCGCTATTTCCCCGATGCGCCCGAATGGGTGATCCGGGCGAAATGGCAACCCTTGGCCAGCCCACAGCAAGCCGAGGTGGATATGATCGGCGGGCGACGCGAAACCGTGCAACTTACCCATCAGGCGGTGTTTCCCCATGAGGGGCAGGTGGTTACGCTGGTGCCCACCCACTGGAAATCCGGCGCGCCGATGTTCGTGATCCGCGATCTGACGGCAGGGTCGGAAACCTACCCGGCGGCGCGCTTTCTGATTGGTGAGGATGTGACCGACACGGAAATCACCCTTGATTTCAACAAGGCCCACACGCCCCCCTGTGGCTTTACCGAATACGCGATCTGCCCGCTGCCGCCGCGCGAGAACATGCTGCCCTTCCGGGTCGAGGCAGGCGAGAAGCGCCCCCTCTGAGCGCGCGTTGACGGGACTCGGGCAGAGGCGTAGCCTGTGGGCATTCAAGCACAGGTTCTTGCCATGGCCCCCGCAGGATTTGGCCGCATTCCGGTGGATTTCGCCGATTTGCGGAAGAACTATCCGACCTACAAAAAGCTGCCCGCCCATATCCAGAACTATATGGACGCGCTGAACAAGGATTTGCCCGCAGGCGCGCCCAAGAACACGCCCTGTTGCTTTCAGGTCAGCGAGGCATTCAATCTGTCCGGGCCAGAGACCAAGATTCCCGATCGCAGCTATCGTCGCCCCACGGCCAAACTTGGGTCATTCCATTACCTTGGCGCGGTGGATGAGCTGGAATATTACCTGACCGCCACCTTTGGCTCGGGTGAGGATATTCACCTGAAAAAGGGCAAGGGCACACCGGCGCAGCAGATGGCGGCGATGAAGGCCGCGATGACGGGGCGGCAGGGGTTGGTGCTGTTCCGCAACGGCGGGGCGGGGGTGCATGTCGAATTGTGGGATGGCACCGACATCATCCAGAACGGCGCGCCCGCCTCGGACGGCTCTGGCATGAACCAGGGCTATCTGTTCGGCCAGCCGCGCGTGCTGTTCTGGCAGACCACGGGCGATGACGGGCAAGATCCCTTGCCCGACTGGCTGACCGGCTGGTGGGATGTGAACGACGGGCAGCAGTATTATTACTATATCTCACCCGAATACGTCGTGTCCTATACCAAAAAGGAACCGCTGACCGCCCTGTCGCTGCCCGAACGCAACATGGTCAACGAAGGCACGGTGACCTTCAAGGATCTGAAGCTGACCTTCACCTGGAAGCCGGTTGGCAATGAGGCGACGGAAGAAGTGTTCACCGTGCCCTGGGGCTGCCCGGTGCGGATGGAGGGCACATCGAACCGCTTCGGCCCGCTGGTGGCCACGCGCAAGTCAAGCTGGCCCACCGCCAAGGTCGCACCAAAGAAGAAGTGACCGCTTGCGCCCTTTTGGCCGCTTGCCTAACCGCCCCGCCTGCGGCATGACCATGCCCATTGCAGACCGGAGACGACCATGACCCAGCATCGCATCGCCATCCTAGGCGCCTCGGGCTATACCGGGGCCGAGCTTGTCCGCCTGATCGCCACCCATCCGGCGATGAAGATCGTGGCGCTGTCGGCCGACCGAAAGGCTGGCATGACCATGGATCAGGTCTTCCCCTTCCTGCGCCATCTGGACCTGCCCACCTTGCAAAAGATCGACGAGATCGATTTTTCCGGGGTCGATCTGTGTTTCTGCGCGCTGCCCCATGCCACGACGCAAATGGTGGTCAACGCCCTGCCGCGCAACCTGAAGATCGTCGATCTTTCGGCCGACTTCCGGCTGCGCGATCCGGCGGAATATGAAAAGTGGTATGGCCAGCCGCATACTGCCATCGAGTTGCAGAAAGAGGCGGTCTATGGCCTGACCGAGTTCTACCGCGATGAGATCAGGGCCGCGCGCCTTGTGGCGGGCACCGGCTGCAACGCCGCAACCGGGCAATTCGCCCTGCGCCCGCTGATTTCGGCCGGCGTGATCGACCTTGACCAGATCGTGATTGACCTGAAGGCCGGGGTGTCGGGCGCGGGCCGCAGCCTGAAGGAAAACCTGCTGCACGCCGAATTGTCGGGCGGCACCCACGGCTATTCAATGGGCGGCAAACACCGCCATCTGGGCGAATTCGATCAGGAGTTTTCCAAACTCGCAGGCCGCCCGGTGCAGGTGCAGTTCTCGCCCCACCTCTTGCCGATGAACCGGGGCATTCTGGCGACCGTCTATGTCAAGGCCGACCCGCAGGTGGTTCATGCGACGCTGGCCAAGGCCTATGCCGACGAGCCGTTCCTGCGGGTGCTGCCCTTCGGCTCCTTGCCCTCGACCCGGGATATCGCGGGATCGAACTTCTGCCATCTGGGCGTGATCGGTGACCGTATTGCGGGCCGCGCGGTGGTGGTGTCGGTGCTGGACAACCTGACCAAAGGGTCGTCCGGTCAGGCGATCCAGAACGCGAACCTGATGCTGGGGATCGAGGAAACGGCGGGCCTGATGCTGGCCCCGGTTTTCCCGTAACCGCTTGACCGGGATCAAGGCGCGCCCCGAGCCCGCGTGGCATCGGGGCGTGTGACAAGGGGCAGGATGATGGAAGCGACAGCAAGGCGTGAATTCCGCGGGATGAAGGGGCTGAAGAAAAAGCGCCGCATCCAGATCATTCTGCTGGCCTTCGTGGCGCTGGCGATATCGACCGCATTGATCGGCTATGCGATGAAGGACGGCATCAACTTCTTCCGCTCACCCACACAGGTGACCGAGCAGCCGCCCGCGGCGGATGAGGTGTTCCGCCTTGGCGGGCTGGTCGCCCAAGGCAGCGTGGTGCGCGGGCAGGGCGAGGCGGTAACCTTCAAGGTGACGGATACGACCAATGAGGTGCCCGTCCGCTATACCGGCATCCTGCCGGACCTGTTCGCCGAAGGGCAGGGCGTCGTCGCCACAGGCAAGCTGGAAGGCGGCACCTTCGTTGCCAGCGAGATCCTCGCCAAGCACGACGAAACCTATATGCCCAAAGAGGTCATCGACGCGCTGAAGGAACAGGGCGTTTATGTCGAGCCTGCCAAGAAGTAGCGCCTGATGCCCGCCCGCGACCATGGTTTCTCGAACCAATGGCGCAACCATGATCGCACCCCGAGGATATTTGGCGAAGGGGAAGGGCAGGACTGTTCCACATTCCCCTTCTCCAAATATCCCACGGGGGTGCGGGGGTGTGAAACCCCCGCCGCGCCAATGGCAACGCGCGCCTCGGCTAGCCATCCTTAACCACCCTGCCGCACCCTGCCGCCCTGGGGAGCGGAAGGGGCATGATGAAATCGGTTGAAGAACTGGCGCAGGAAATCGTCGCGCGTGAGGGCGGCTTTGTGAACGACCCCGACGATCCGGGCGGGGCAACCAACCACGGGGTGACCTTGGCCACGTTGCGGCGGCTTGGCATCGACGTGAACGGCGATGACAGGATCGACATCAAGGATGTGCAACGCCTGAGCGAGCCGCAGGCCCGGCAGATTTTCGTGGAACATTACTGGCGCCGCACCGGGGTTTCGGCGCTGCCAGAGGCGCTGCAACCCTCGGTCTTCGACATGTATGTCAATGCGGGCGGCAATGCGGTGAAGGTGTTGCAGCGCCTTTTGACGGACATGGGCTTTCCCTGCGATCCTGACGGGATGATCGGCCCGCAGACCATCCGCGCGGCGCAACTGGCGTTCGAGGCGGCACCCCGCCATCTGGCCGACGCCTATGGCATCGCGCGGCGCAATTACTATTACGCGCTGGCAGATGCCCGGCCGGCCAGCCGCAAATATGCCACCCGGCGTGACGGCAGCAAGGGCGGCTGGATCCTGCGGGCCGAGGAATTCATATCGCCGAAATATCGTCTGTCGGACGCCCAGCACCGGGCGCGGGTGGCCTCATGGGGGTGATCGGGCAGATCCTGGGCAGCCCTTCGGCGGTGTCGGCGATTGGCGATACGGTCAAGGGCGTGGCAGAGGTCTTCACCCCTTCGGCCACCAAACGGATGGAGTTGTCGGCCAAGGCGCAGATGGCGGCGCTGGACGAGTTCGGGGCCGAATTCGCCAATCCCTCGCTGAGCGGATTTGATCGTCTGATCAACGGGCTCAACCGCCTGCCGCGGCCCTTGCTGGCCTTTGGCACGATTGGCCTGTTCATCTATGCGATGGTCGATCCGCAGGCCTTCGCCGGGCGGATGGTGGGGCTGAACGCGGTGCCGGAGCCGTTGTGGTGGCTCTTGGGGGCGGTGGTCGCCTTCTATTTCGGGGCCCGCGAAACCTTTTACTTCCGCAACCGCCCCGGCGCCTCTGCGGGTTTTCCCGGCCGTCCCTTGGACAGTAGCGAGGCGCAAGATGATAACCCGGCCCTTGCCGACTGGCGGGCAGGGCGGGCGCAGTAACCTCTGGCGATGATCCCGGCCCGCCGCTAGGAAGGGCCGGGACAGGTCGGGGAGGTGTGGCATGATCGACGGGTCTGACAGTGTGATCGCAGGCATTCCCATTCCGGTTGTGCTGATAGGCGCGGATGACCGGGTGGAAGAGGCGAACCCGGCCGCGCAGGCCCTGTTCGGCACGGCCATCGTCGGGCGGCACCATGTGCTGTCTTTCCGTCAGCCCGAATTGGTCGCGGCGATCGCCGCCGCGCGCGCGGGCCAGGCAGGGCGCGCGCGCCTGATCAGCCAGGGCGAAACCCAGGACCGGGTGCATGAGGTCACGGTGACGCCGGTCGGCGCCCGCATCGTTCTTGCCTTCGAGGACCAGTCGGCCCTGGCGCAGATGGACCAGATGCGCCGCGATTTCGTGGCCAATGTCAGCCACGAGCTGCGCACCCCCCTGACCGCGATGATCGGTTTCATCGAAACCCTGCAAGGCCCGGCCAAGGACGACGCCCGCGCCCGCGAACGATTCCTGGGCATCATGGCGCGCGAAGCCGAGCGGATGAACCGCCTTGTCCGCGACCTTCTGCACCTGTCCCGCGTCGAGGCGGAAGAGCGGGTGCGCCCCTCGGATGAGGTGGATCTGGCCGCCCTGACCCGCAGCGCAGCCGCCATGCTGAAGCCCGTCGCGGAAGAGGGCGGGGTGACGATCCGGCTGGAGGGGGCCGAGGCCCCGGTGCTGTTGCGGGCCGATTCGGACCAGATGATGCAGGTTCTGTCCAACCTGATCGAGAATGCGGTGAAATACGGCAGCCCGCCCGGCGCGACGGTCACGGCGCGGCTGGCGCGCGAGACCGGCCCACGCGGCCCGCTGCTGCGGCTTTCTGTCGCCGACCAGGGCGAAGGGATCGAATCACAGCATCTGCCGCGCCTGACCGAGCGGTTTTATCGTGTGGACAGCCACCGTTCGCGCGAAAAGGGCGGCACCGGGCTGGGGCTGGCCATCGTCAAGCACATCATCAGCCGCCATCGCGGCCGGCTGATCATCGAAAGCGAAAAGGGCAAGGGCAGCCGGTTCTCGGTCTTGCTGCCGCTCGATTAGCCTTGTCATCGAACTGTTACACTGCTGTCGCAAAACCGAAGCCAAGCGGTCCTAGACGGGGCAGCGACGGAGGGGCAACCGGCCCCCCGCGCGACAGACGGAGACACCCATGTCCTTCATGAAACTTTCGGTCTCGACCGCTGCGATCCTCGCGGCCTCGACCTTCGCGGCCTCGGCCCGCGACCAGATCCAGATTTCCGGTTCCTCGACCGTGCTGCCCTATGCCACCATCGTCGCCGAAGCCTTCGGCGAAAACACCGATTTCGCGACCCCGGTCGTCGAAGGCGGCGGTTCGGGTGCTGGCCGCAAGAAGCTGTGCGAAGGCGTGGGCGAAAACACCATCGATATCGCCAACTCTTCGTCGCGCATCAAGCAGTCGGACATCGACCTGTGCAAGACCAACGGCGTCAACGAGATCATGGAAGTGCGCATCGGTTATGATGGCATCGTGTTCGCGTCTGACATCGCTGGCCCCGATTTCGCCCTGACCCCGGCTGATCTTTATGGTGCGCTGGCCGCCAATGTCGCCAAGGATGGCGCGATTGCTGCCAACACCGCCAAATCGTGGAAAGACGTGAACGCGGCTCTGCCCGACCAGGCGCTGCAACTGTTCATCCCCGGCACCAAGCACGGCACCCGCGAAGTGTTCGACACCAAGGTGATCGAAGAGGGCTGCAAGGCCACTGGCGCCTATGACCTGTTCCTGGCCGCTTCGACCGGCGCGGATGACGACGCCAAGAAGAAAGACGCCGTGGCCAAGTGCAACGAGCTGCGCACCGATGGCGTTTCGGTCGATATCGACGGCGACTACACCGAAACCCTCGCCCGTCTGGACGCCAACAAGACCGCCGTCGGCGTGTTCGGCCTGTCGTTCTATGAAAACAACACCGACAAGCTGAAGGTTGCCACCATCGACGGCATCGTTCCTTCGGTGGAAACCATCGCCAAGGGTGAATACCCGGTGTCGCGCCCGCTCTACTTCTACGTCAAGAAGGCCCACATCGGTGTGATCCCCGGCCTGAAGGAATACATCCAGTTCTTCGTGTCGGACGAAATGGCTGGCCCGGATGGCGTGCTGGCGGGCTATGGTCTGGTTCCCGATCCGGAACTGGCCGCGACCCAAGCGGCTGTCGAGGCCGAAACCCCGATGGCCCCGCTGCAATAAGCTGATCATCCGGGGGCGCGGGATGATCCGCGCCCCCGAACCACCCTTTTCCGAAAGATCGCCATGAGCACCGGCCTCCTGACGCTTCTCGTTGCAGCCCTTGCCATTCTGGGCATGGTCATGGGGCGCAGCCGCGCCGTGGCCGCAGTGAGTGGCGATATCCGCAAGCTGCACTCGCTGCCCTTCTTTTACGGTCGCTTTACCGCCCTGCTGACGGCTGTTCCGGCCTTTTTGCTGATCGTCGTCTGGCTGCTGGCGCAACCGCTGATCATCGAAAACCGTGCCGCTGCCCTGCTGTCGCCCGCCGATATCCCCGATGGATCGTCGAAGGCGCTGGTCATGACCGACGTGCGCCGTATCGCCGAAGGGCTTGACCGCCTGCATGAATCGCGCACCGACATTCCCGCACTCAAGGCCGATCCCGCCGCGCTGAAGGCCGCGATGAACGCCGCTGGCGTGGCGCTGCAAAGCGACCCGGCCCCGTCCGTCATCGAGGCGGCCGAGGCGCTGCGCGAAGCACAGGGCCGGTCGCGCCTGTATCTGTCGATTGCGGCGGGCATTGTCGCCGTGGGTGGTTTTGCCTGGGGCGTAAGCCGGATCAAGCCGGACTTCCGCGCCCGCAACGCGACCGAAGTCTTTACCATGTGGCTGCTGATCGGCTGTTCGCTGATCGCAGTGCTGACCACGGTCGGCATCGTCGCCTCGATGCTGTTCGAGACCGGCCATTTCTTCAAACTCTATCCTGCCGCGGATTTCTTCTTCTCGACCACCTGGTCGCCCAGGTTCGGCGGCGGTTCGTCGCTGGGCATCATTCCGCTGGTCTGGGGCACGCTGTATGTCTCGTTCATCGCGCTGCTGGTCGCAGTGCCGATCGGCTTGATGAGCGCGATTTACCTTGCCGAATATGCCAGCAAGGCCACCCGTGCCTGGGTGAAGCCGGCCATCGAGATTCTGGCCGGTATTCCAACCATCGTTTACGGCCTGTTCGCGCTGATCACCGTTGGCCCCTTGCTGCGCGACTGGATCGCGCAACCGGCGGGGCTTGGCGACAGCTCGTCCTCGGTGATGACGGCGGGTCTGGTCATGGGGATCATGGTCATCCCCTTCGTCTCGTCGCTGAGTGACGACATCATCAACGCCGTGCCGCAATCGCTGCGCGACGGCTCGCTTGGCCTTGGCGCCACGCCTTCGGAAACCGTGCGGCAGGTGGTGATGCCCGCCGCGCTGCCCGGCATCGTGGGTGCCGTCCTTCTGGCGGCCAGCCGCGCGATTGGTGAGACCATGATCGTGGTCATGGGCGCGGGGGCGGCTGCCAAGCTCAGCCTCAACCCGTTCGAGGCGATGACCACCGTCACGGTGAAGATCGTCAGCCAGTTGACCGGCGACACCGAATTCGCCAGCCCCGAAACGCTGGTGGCCTTTGCCCTGGGCCTGACCCTGTTCACCCTGACCTTGGCGCTGAACATCCTTGCCCTCTACATCGTTCGCAAATACCGGGAGCAATACGAATGAGCGGCTCTCTCTTCACGCAAGACCCGCGCACCAAGGCGCGCAACGCCGCCGAGCGCCGGTTCCGCGCCTATGGGCTGGGGGCCATCGTCATCGCCCTTCTGGCGCTGGTGTGGCTGCTGATCTCGATCTTTTCGGCGGGCCTGCCGGCCTTCCGCCAAACCTTCCTGACCTTTCCGGTCATGCTGGATGCCGCGCAGCTTGACAAGTCGGGCACCCGTGATCCGGCGCAATTGTCCAAGATCACGACGATCACCTATTCCAAGATCCTGGGTCAGTCGCTGGAGGCGGCAATCGCCGCCAAGGGCATCGATCTGGGCGGGGCCAAGCCCAAGCAGGTGGCCGATCTGATCAGCCAGGAATCGGCCGCCACGCTGCGCAATGCGGTGCTGGCCGACCCCAAGCTGATCGGCACCACTATGGACTTCAGCGCCCTCGCCTCTGGCCGGATCGATGGTTACTACAAGGGCCGCGTCACCATGGAAAGTGCCGCGCTGGACAAGAACACCTCGCCCGAACAGCTCGCGCTGGCCGACAAGCTGAAAGAGGCCGGGATGCTGTCTGTCCGCTTCAATTGGGGCTTTCTGACCATGCCCGACGCCTCGGACAAGCGGCCAGAGGCGGCCGGTCTGGGCATTGCCATCCTGGGGTCGTTCATGATCATGGCGGTGGTTCTGGTGCTGTCGCTGCCGATCGGTGTTGCCGCCTCGATCTATCTTGAGGAATTCGCGCCCAAGAACTGGGTGACGGACCTTATCGAGGTGAACATCGCCAACCTCGCTGCGGTGCCATCCATTGTCTATGGTATCCTTGGGCTGGCCATCTTCATCAACTTTGCCGGGTTGCCGCAATCGGCGCCCATCGTCGGCGGCCTCGTGCTGACGCTGATGACCCTGCCGCGCATCATCATCCCGACGCGCGCCGCGCTGAAGGCCGTGCCGCCCAGCATCCGCGACGCGGCGCTGGGGGTAGGGGCCAGCCGCCTGCAAACGGTGTTCCACCACGTCCTGCCGCTGGCGATGCCGGGCATCCTGACCGGCATGATCATCGGTCTGGCACAGGCGCTGGGGGAAACCGCACCGTTGCTGTTGATCGGCATGGTCGCCTTTGTGCGCGACTTTCCCGGTGGTCTGTTCGACCCCGCCTCGGCCCTGCCGGTGCAGGTCTATAACTGGACCCAGCGTGGCGACCCCGGCTTTGTCGAGCGCGCCTCGGGGGCCATCATCGTCCTTCTGATCTTCCTCATCATCATGAACACCGCGGCCATTCTTTTGCGTCGCAAGTTCGAGCGCCGCTGGTAAGAAATGGGTGCCAATATGAAAGACCTAGTCGTGGAGAGCCGCGTGGACACGCAGACCATCAAGATCAAGGCCGAAAAGGCCCAGGTGTTCTATGGCGCCAACCACGCCATCAAGGATGTCGATGTCGAGATCATGGACAAGACCGTGACCGCCTTCATCGGCCCGTCGGGTTGCGGCAAGTCCACGCTGCTGCG
>DDEX01000076.1 GCA_002336845.1 Rhodobacteraceae bacterium UBA1943 | reverse complement strand
GTACCAGCACCAGCCGCCGGGCCGCATTGGCTTCCAGCGCATCAACCGCACACGCCACCGCCAGATAAGCCTTGCCGGTGCCTGCGGGGCCGATGCCAAAACCCAGCTCATTGGCGAAGAGGTTCGCGACATAGGCCTTTTGCGCCTCGGTGCGCGGCTCGATCGGCTTTTTGCGGGTCCGCAGCTCGACTCCGGTCGTGCCGAACATCTCGATCTGTTCGCCGTCTGGGCGCAGCACATCCGCGGCACGCCCCATGCGGATCGCGCCGTCGATGTCGCCCGCCGCAACGCTGCGCCCACCTTCCAGCTTGGTATAAAGCGAACGCAGGATGGCGGCGGCCTGTTCGCGGGCGCCCTTGTCGCCGATGACGGACAGGCGGTTGCCCCGTCTCAGCACATGCACCCCCATCTGATGTTCGATCTGCGCGAGATTTCGGTCGTACTCGCCGCAAAGGTCGATCAAAAGCCGGTTGTCGGGGAATTCAAGAACGGTTTCCACCATGTCTTCGGCACGGGTCGGGGGGGTCAGTGCGCTGATGCCCAAAGGGATCTCCTTGATGCAAAGGGCCACGAGTCGAATGTGGGTCCGGCTGGTTTGTCCGGCAAGAGCCTTGTTGGCTTTCTTGCAGCATCTGCCCCCGGCGTGACATTGACGTGACGCTTTTTCGGGCAATCACGACCGCCAACCCAAGGAAAAGGGCCGCAGCTTGCGCCACGACCCCATATCTAGCGTCAGAAACTGCCGTTTTACTGTGCGCCCCTATTCGGCGGGCACCCAGTCCCGGATCGGGGCCGACTCGGTCTGGTAGTTGCCCACCACGGTTCCCGGCGGAAAGCGGTTGTTGCAGACCGGCAGGCCGGAAACCGGATCGAAGCGGCGGCCGGAATATCCTTCGGCCCCGTCATCGATGATCCAGCCCTGGCAGCCGTCGGGGTCATAGACGATGGCCGCCTCGCCCTCGCGCAAGGCATTGCCGTCGCGGCCGGTGTCATGCGCCGTGGCAATGACGGTTCCCGGGCCCTTGTGATAGGGCGTCAGGCCCTCGACGCACCCCGAAAGGGCCAGCACGCCAAGGCAAAGCAGCAGGGAAACAGTCCTGGACATCACGATCACCACCGATAGCAGACGATTTCGACGCGCCGGTTCTTCTGCATTCCGGCGGCAGAGGTGTTGGGCGCGACCGGGCGGCTTTCGCCATAACCGATCTCACGTTCGACCACCCCTCCGACCGAGCGGGCAACATTGGCCACGGCGGCGGCGCGGCGCTGGCTGAGGCGCTTGTTGTAGCTGTCCGAGGCACGGCTGTCGGTATGGCCATAAATGGCATAGCCAAAGGCGTTGGTGGCGCGGAAGAATTCTTCCAGACGGCGGCGGCCGGTTGCGGTCAGCGCGGCGCTGTCGGTGGCAAACAGCACATCGGTGTTTTCGATCAGACAGGTGTTGCGCTTCAGGCAGACAGGCTTGCCGGTCTTGGGGTTCACCCGGTCCAGCATATACCCCTCAAGGCCGCCATCGGCCCACCAGTGCATACAGCCGTCGTCATCAACCCAGATGCCCCATTCGATCTTGCCATAGGCTTCGGGCGCCTGTTGGGCCTTCGCGGTCCCGGCGCCAAACAGACACACAGCCATCACGGCAACGGCAAGGCCGCTCCGCAACGCCCCGATCAGAAACCTCATAACTTGAAACCCCCAAACACACACAAGCAGCAGCGTCGGCAAAATGGGCGGCGCAGACCGCGTTGCGCAAGCAAAATTCGAAAATATACCTGAAAGAACAAATCACTAGTGCAGGACCGCGTCCGATTCCGGCAGGCGGCCCCAATTGTTGGCACGCCAGAAACAGACCGAATTACCCGAGCAATCAGCCGATTCGTTCGCCCTCAAGCGAATTCGAGCTGGAGGCGCGGATCCGCACCCGCACCAGATCGCCAACCTTACCCTGGCTGTCCTCGACGAAAACGGCGTGAAGATGGTCCGATTTGCCGATCAACTGACCCGGCAGCCGACCGGGCTTGTCGTAAAGCACCCCGACCTCGCGGCCCACCATCGCCTGTTGGACCGCGCGCTGCTGGGCGGTGATCAGGGCTTGCAGTTCTTGCAGTCGGGCATCGGCCACCGCCGCCTCGACCGGATCTTTCTCGGCCGCAGGCGTGCCAGGGCGGGCAGAGTATTTGAAGCTGAAGGCCTGCCCGAAGCCCACCGCGCGGATCAGGCCCATCGTGTCGGCAAAATCCTGATCGGTCTCGCCGGGAAAGCCAACGATGAAATCGGACGACAGCAGGATGTCGGGCCGCGCGGCGCGAATACGCTCGATCAGGCGCAGGTAGCTTTCAGCGGTATGCTTGCGGTTCATCGCCCTAAGGATGCGGTCGCTGCCCGACTGCACCGGCAGATGCAGATAAGGCATCAGCGCCGGCAGATCGCCATGAGCTGCCACAAGATCGTCATCCATGTCATTGGGATGACTGGTGGTATAGCGGATGCGGGCCAACCCGTCGATCTTGGCCAGGGCGCGGATCAGGCGGGCCAGCGTCCAGGTTCCGCCCTGCCCCTCGCCATGATAGGCATTCACGTTCTGGCCCAGCAGGGTGATGTCGCGCACCCCGCGATCCACCAGCTTCTGCGCCTCGTCCAGAATGCGCGCCACCGGGCGGCTGACCTCTGCCCCCCGGGTATAGGGCACCACACAGAACGCACAGAACTTGTCGCAGCCTTCCTGCACCGTCAGAAAGGCCGAAGGGCCGCGGGGCGCTTTACGTTCGGGCAAAAGGTCGAACTTGTCCTCGACCGGAAAGTCTGTGTCCACGGTCTTTTCGGTCGCCCGCGCCATTTCGGGCAGGCGGTGATAGCTTTGCGGCCCGACCACCAGATCGACCAGCGGCATCCGTTTGAGGATCTCGGCGCCCTCAGCTTGGGCCACGCAGCCCGCGACGCCAATCTTGAGGTCGGGCTTTGCCGCCTTCAACGGTTTCAGACGGCCAAGGTCGGAATACAGCTTTTCGCTGGCCTTTTCGCGGATGTGGCAGGTGTTCAGCAGCACCATGTCCGCCTCGTCCTGCACCTCGGTCAGCACATAGCCCTCGCTGCCCATGGCCTCGGCCATGCGCTCGCTGTCATAGACATTCATCTGGCAGCCATAGGTCTTGATGAACAGCTTCTTGGGCGTGGACATGGCATTTCTCCGCGGATCGGCGCGGATTACGCCAAAGTGAGGCAAATCGCAACGCACCGGCGGCCCGCAGGGCTTGCATTCGCCACCGCCTTCTCGAATTCTGCAACAAAAGGGCCGAACCGCGAAGACTGATGCTGTATCCTGATCTGGAAACCTTTCTTACCAAAGGCAAGACGGCCTTTACCAAGGGGCCGCTGGCACTGGTCTTTGCCGAGGATCAGACCGAGGTGGATACCACCCTGCGGCATCATCTGGCAGCAGGGTTCCCCGAGATCGCGCTGCTTGGCCCTGCGGGCATCACCGTCTCGCCCGAACTGGAGCCGAAGATCCACCGGATCTTCTTTGATATCCATGTCGAGGATGCGGTCTTCGCCGCCATCAATGCGGTGATCGAGGCCGCACCCGGTATCTGGCTTTATTACTGCTACAACGCCGAATACCTGTTCCACCCGTTCTGCGAAACCCGCAACGTGCGTGAGTTGATCGCCTTTCACGCCGAAGAGCGGCGCGAGGCGATTTTGTCTTATGTGATAGACCTTTACGCCGATGACCTGACGCAATTTCCCAATGCCGTCTCGCTGGAGCAGGCACATCTGGACAAATCGGGCTATTACGCGCTGGGGCGGCCCGATGTGGCAAACCATAACCACCCCAAGGAACGCCAGCTTGACTTCTTTGGCGGCCTGCGCTGGCGGTTTGAAGAGCATATCCCCCTGCTTCGGCGCAAGATCGACCGCATCGCGCTGTTCAAGACAAAGCCAGGCCTGACCTTGCGGCCTGACTATACTCTCAACGACGAGGAATATAATACCTACGCCTGCCCCTGGCACCACAACATCACCACCGCCATTGCCAGCTTTCGCACTGCCAAGGCCCTGCGCAGCAATGCCGGTTCGCGCTTTGATATCCAGACGTTTCAATGGCACAACTCCGTGCCCTTCGCCTGGCATTCCGACCAGTTGATGCAACTGGGCCTGATGGAGCCGGGACAGTGGTTCTAGGCATGGAATCTGCTCGCGGCCGAGGTGCGTCTGGGCGGGCTGCGGCAAGGCCGTTTTGGTCGGTATCGGGGCGGGTTCGGGGGCGAATCCCAGCGCCTATGCACACGCAGCATAGCGGCGATGTTTTTCTGTGCATACATGTCGAAGAAGTGAAGCAATTTTGCGCCGTTTCGATCAGGAAGTCTTGATCCCTGCTTGCTTATGAACTTGCCTGTCCCGTATATGCGGCGCACGGCCACTCGCAGCCTCATGTCGTGAAAGCTCTTCGGTTACAGATACCTATGTCGAATACCGCACATCTGATCGACCTTGTCTCGCGCCGCGCATTCCTGCGCATTTCGGCCGCCGCCATGCCCTTTGCACTGATGGGTCAGGGGCCGGTGTTTGCCCAGACCGCAGGCACCCCGCCGGCGGATACTGCGGCAGATGCACCCGCGGCACCGCAGCAATTCAGCTTTGACATCCTGACGGACGAGATGAAGGCGCTGGCCACCCAGCCTTTTGTCTCCGCCCCCGCTCCTGCCGGGTTTCTGGGTGATCTGACCTATGACGATTACCGGCTGATCCGGTTCCGCGACGACCGCGCCCGCTGGACGGAAAAAGGGTCGAATTTCCGGCTGGCCGCGTTCCACATGGGCTGGCTGTTCCCCGAGCCGGTGCGCATCTTCGAGGTGGCCCAGGGCCAGTCCACCGAAATGCGGTTCACCACCGACGATTTCGAATATCTGAACGATCTGGTCAAACGGGTTCCCGAACATGCCAAACTGCCGGGGGTGGCGGGCTTTCGGCTGAACTTTGCCCTGAACCGGCCCGACAAGCTGGACGAACTGGTTGCCTTTGTCGGGGCCAGCTATTTCCGGGCGTTGGGGCGCGGGTCGTCCTATGGCCTGTCGGCGCGCGGCCTTGCGCTGAACACGGCCACCTCGCAGGCAGAGGAGTTCCCCCGCTTTTCCCGCTTCTATATGGAACGCGGCGGGGCGAATGCCACCTCGATCACGGTCTATGCCACGCTGGAAGGCCCCTCGGTCACCGGGGCTTACCGCTTTGTCATCACCCCCGGCGCGGACACGCGGATGGAGGTGACGGCCCGCCTGTTCTTCCGTCAGGACGTGACAGAGCTGGGGATCGCGCCGCTGACCTCGATGTTCCTGTTCTCGGAAAAGAACCGGGCGCAGTTCGACGACTATCGCCCGAATGTGCATGACAGCGAGGGTTTGCGCATCATCCGGACCGACGGCGATGTGCTGTGGCGCCCGCTGAACAACCCGCCGCAACTGACCGGCGGCTATTTCAGCGAAACCTCTCCGCGCAGCTTCGGCCTGTTCCAGCGCGACCGCGATTTCCAGAATTATCAGGATGTTGGCGCACGCTATGAACGCCGCCCCTCGCTGAACGTCGAGCCGATGGGTGACTGGGGCAAGGGCAACGTGCGTCTGGTCGAAATCCCGTCGCAACTGGAAGCCAATGACAACATCGTCGCCTATTGGGTGCCCGATGGCGCCGTGAAGGCAGGCGATTCCCGGGAATTCGCCTATCGGCTGCACTGGGGCGACTTGCCGCATGACGATGGTGAAGTTCTTGCCTATGTATATGAGACCCGGGCAGGCCATGGTGGCATATCCGGGGTCGAGGCCGTGCAAGGCACCCGCAAGTTCGTGATCGACTTCAAGGGTGGTATTCTGGCGCAACTGGATGACGAGGCGATGGTTGAACCCATCGTCACCATGTCCACCGGCGAGGTGCTGGGAACGACGGTCGAAAAGATTGCCGGAACCGACATCTGGCGGCTTGTGGTGGATGCGAGCGCCCCAAGCGGCGCGATCGTTGAGATGGGCGCGCATATCGCGGGCTTTGACCGGAAACTGACTGAAACCTGGCTTTACCAGTGGATCAACACGAAATGAGCGACATCATGCAGCTCACTGAAACCGATATTGACCGGATGGCGCTGGAACGCGGTGCCCTTCCATTGGCACCTCTGGCCATGCCCCCGCAGGTGCTGGAGCGTATCGAGGGCGGCTGGATTGCCAACCTCTTGCGCCTGCGCCCGATCCAGACGCCCAAGACCGGACACTGATTCATGCCAGCATCCGGCGGGGTCGGGTTTGGCGTCACGGCCACCCGGGCCATTACACTGATCGCCGCATTGGCCGCCGGAATCGGCGGCTTTATGCTTTTCCTGCAATTCGGTGCCGCAGACGGCCTGGATTCCATGGATATCGTGCGGTCCGTGCTGATCTTTGCATCCACCTTCTGGCTGGCCTGGGGGGCCTCCACTGCGCTGATCGGGTTGACCACCCTGCCGCCGGAGGTGCCGCGCGATACGGGCCCGCTGCGCGGGACGACTGCCATTCTGGTGCCGATCTACAACGAAGATCCGCAAGCTACCTTTGTGCGAATTGCGGCGATGGAAGCCTCGCTCAGGGCCACGGGGCTGGGTGAGCATTTCCACTTTGCCATCCTGTCGGACACGCGCAACGACCAGATCGCCCAGGCAGAGCGCCTTGCCTTCATCCGGCTTCTGGACGAGACCGGGGCCGAGGGGCGTATTTTCTACCGTCGCCGTGCCCAGAACAAAGGCCGCAAGGCCGGCAATATCGAGGAATTCATCCGCCAGTCGGGCGCGGCCTATGAATTCTCGATCATCCTTGATGCCGACAGCCTGATGGAAGGCGAAACCCTGATCGAGATGGTACGCCGGATGCAGGGCGACCCAAAGCTGGGCCTGTTGCAGACATTGCCTGTGATCATCCACGCCCAATCGCGCTTTGGCCGGGCGATCCAGTTCGCCGCCACCTTCTATTCGCCGGTCTTCTGCCGGGGCCTTGCGATGATGCAGGGCAAGACCGGCCCGTTCTGGGGCCACAACGCCATTGTGCGCACCCGCGCCTTCGCCGAAAGCTGCGGCTTGCCGGAACTGTCGGGCAAGCCCCCCTTCGGCGGCCATGTCCTCAGCCACGACTATGTCGAGGCCGCCCTTCTGGCGCGCAACGGCTGGACCGTGCGGGTCGATGACGACATTCGCGGCAGTTACGAGGAAACGCCGGAAAACATCGTCGATTTCGCCAAGCGCGACCGGCGTTGGTGCCAGGGCAACCTGCAACATTCCAAGATCATCGGCGCGCCGGGCCTGAAACCCTGGAGCCGCTTTGTCTTTTTTCAGGGCATCCTGTCCTATATCGCGCCGGTGTTCTGGCTGGGCTTTATCCTGGCCTCGATCGCGGCCCCGCTGTTCGCCCCGCCGCCCGATTACTTTCCGGTCGAAGACTGGCCCTTCCCCGTGCTGCCGGTCAGTCAGGCGTCAAAGGCGCTGGGGCTGGCGATTGGTGTCGTGGGCCTGCTGTTCCTGCCCAAGATCCTGATCTTTTTCGAGGCGCGGATCCGGGGCCGCGACAAGGGCTTTGGCGGCGCGGGGCGGGCAATGGCGTCGGTTCTGGCCGAACTGGTGTTCTCTTCGCTGATTGCGCCTGTGCTGCTGGCCTTCCAGACCCGCTCGGTCTTTCAGGTGCTGCGCGGGGCCGACGGCGGCTGGCCTGCGCAGGTGCGCGGCGACGGCTCACTGACCTTTGGCAACGCCTGGGCGGCCAGCCACTGGATCACCACAACCGGCCTTGTCCTGCTGGGGGCCACAATGTGGCTGTCGCCGGTTCTGGTGCCGTGGCTTTTGCCGGTCGGGTTGCCCATGGTTTTCGCCCCCGTCATCATCTGCTGGTCGTCCAAGGCCAGCCGGACCCCGGTATTCCTGACCCCGGTCGAATGGCAACCGACCGCCGTCATGAAACTGCAACACTTGATCCTTAGCCGCTGGCAGGGCATGGAGACCCCGGTAGAAAACCGGGACCAGCCCGGCACAGCGGTGACCCATGCCTGACAGCCTGATTGCGGCCAAAGCCCCCTCGCAGCGCGATGCGCGGCTGGATGTCCTGCGTGGCATTTGCCTTGTGATGATCTTCGTCAATCACATTCCTGGCAACCCGTTCGAGAGCCTGACCAGCCGCAACTTCGGGTTTTCCGATGCGGCAGAAGGGTTTGTGATGATGTCTGGCATCGCGGCCGGTCTGGCATACGGGATGGACTTTCGCGCGCCGGGACGGGCTGTGGCGGGCCTCGCCCGCATCTGGAAACGGGCCTGGACGCTGTATCAGGTGCATGTGCTGTGCAGCGCATTGGCGCTGGCGGTTGTGGCGGCGGTGACGCTGCTGACCGGGGATTCGCGGGGCCTGATGGCCAATTTGATGAAGTATGTCTTCACCAAGCCGCTGCAAACCTTCATCGGTATCCCGCTGATGACCCACCAGTTCGGCTATATGAACATCCTGCCACTTTACACCGTGCTGTTGCTGGTCTCTCCGGCCTTGCTGTGGCTGGCATGGCGCTGGCCGGTCCGGCTGATGGCCGGGTCGGTCGCCATGTGGTTCATTGCCGGCACCTATCACTTTGACCTGCCCAACTTTCCCCTGCCCGGTGGTTGGTTCTTCAACCCCTTTGCCTGGCAGATCATCTTCGTCATCGGGTTGCTGGTCGGGGTATTCATGCGCCAGGGAAAGCGTCTGGTGCCGGTGCACCGCTGGCTGCAAGCGGTCAGTTGGCTGTATCTGGCGTTTTCCTGCGTCGCGATCTGGGTTCCTGCGGTCGATCAGGCCATGGCACATAGCCTATCGCTGGCCAAGGCCGCGGGAGTGCCCTGGTTCTTTACCGACTTCGACAAGACCTATGTGACGATGCCGCGCCTGTTGCATATTCTGGCGCTGGCCTATCTGCTGTCCTCCCTGAACGCTGTCCGGTGGGCGTGCGCGACGGCTGCTGCGCAGCCGCTTGCCCTGTTGGGCCGTCAGGCCCTGCCGGTCTTTGCGCTGGGTTCGGTGCTGTGTCTTGGCCTGCAAGCCCTGCGCTGGACCACGGGCGACAGCCTGCTGGCCGATTCCCTGATGGTGTTCGGCGGACTTGCCTTGCAGTTCGCGCTGGCCGCCGCCCGGACCTGGTGGCCAAGCCCGATCAAGTCTTCGGGCACGGCGGCGCTGGCGGCGTGACGGTCTGGTGAGACCGCCGGTCGGGCTGGTGAGTATGCGGCTATTCCCGCCCACCCTCCAGCGACGGCACACCATCCGTCTCGAGACGCACGCGACCCCGGCCGACCCGAACGAAGCGCAGGGCCGATTTCTTTTCGTCAAGCCGGCGGCGCAACAGCAAAAGCCGGGTTTCAAGGTTATCCTTCAACTCTGGCATCCGGCTGCCGGCTGCCAGACGCAACTCGCGGTTCGTGAACTCGGACCGCCCCTCGCTCAGATGCCATTCAAGCATCAGGCGCAAAAGAACACCGGCGACGCCCTTGACGATATAGATACCATCGACAAACACGCTGTCATCAAAGCGATGATGCACAACGCGGATTTCCCGCCCGACCGCGAACGCGGCTTGCGGCATCGGCGGCGTTGCCTCGGCGTTGGCAGCCTCCCATTCGCTGGCCCGCAAGGCGCCTGCGGCCCGCCCCGCCAATATCTTCAGCGCGGCTTCATCATCGTCAGGGAAGGCAAGGCGTTGTTCGCTTTCTACAAACAGCACCCCCGTCACGGTGCCCCGGGCGACCATGGGAACAGCGATCTGGCTCATGGCCATCGGCATTTTCGGAAAGGTAACCGAGCGTGTGCTGTTTTCCGCGGCCTGGGTTTCCTGACTGATCGCCTCGCCGAAACGCCGCACACGGCTCATGTCGCTGACCTTGATGGTCTGGCCACTAAGCGCGCTTGCGCCGATCAGACCCTCTCCGCCCAGGATTTCGGACCCAAGACCTGAGGGCTCATAGCCAATGCTGCCGGTGGTGATCAGGCAATCGCGGTCACCGTCGCGGATCAGCACCAGCGCATGATCAAAGCCCAGAACCGACCGCACACCGTCAAGAAGGCATTCGATGATCTCGTCTGCGCCTGGCTGTTGCTCGATAAGGTCAAGGGCCTCTGAAAGTGCGGGCAGGCCCGGAGGCGCGCGCCCTACCGTTGCTGGTGCGCCCTCTGCGGGTGACAGAACCTTTTCGATCCCGTGGACGCGGAAAAGATCGGCGCTCCTCAGCCGCATGACCTCTGACATGCCGACCTGTGCGCTGCTTGCCTTCAACTGACGTGCGATCCTGTCAAACAGCGCGCCACCGTCAACCGAGCGCACGAACCCGATATCCAGAAGAAACTGGTCCCCGGTCGCGCCATCGACAAGGATCAGCGTGACCTTGGGATTGGCCCTGACATTGGCTGCCGTCTTGGCGAAGAACTGGTTTGAAAGGGCCACATGGTCGGCATCGACCTGCACGACATGCGAGAGATATGAAATGTTCGGCATTCCATCTGCCGAGGCGGTGGCGATGATCGACGGAATGACACCCTCAAAACAGGCGGACAGGTCGGAAAGGCGCAGGGTCATCCGGGGTCTGCCCCGGCCAGCATCCCCGCCAGCGGGCCGGGTGTCTGGACATAGATTTCGCTGATGCTTAGCCGGGCGACCCGCGCCCCGCGGGCGGTCAGCCATGGCACGCTCAGCGGCCGTGCCACTCCAAGGGCCTCCAGTTCATCCGTCGCCGCGGTGATAAAGCGTTCGGCACGATCAAGGTCTTGCGCCTCGGTGTCGCGCATCACCGCAGGGCCCTTTAGCTGGAAACTGACATAGTCTGACGGGCTGACAAAGGTGACGGCCATCTTTCCGCCGCCCCTGATTGAAGGTTCAAGTCTGGGCCATTGCCACCCCGAAAAGATGACCTCCATCGTCTTTCTGTCGTCCTCCAGATGAAAGCCGATCCCGCGCCCGGCCGTCGGCCTGCCGGCTTCATCCGCCGCCGCGATGATGCTCATCAACGGGCGATTGAAAAAGTCGATCAGCTTTTCATCAATCCGCACCGCCGTCCCTTCGCCCCTGCATACAACCATCTTAGCAAACTTTTAGGATATTCTCGCGCGCCTTGCATATTCATTTAGGAACGCCGGATTTCGCGGCTGGCTATAAGGGCGCCACACCGGCCGCATGGCCTGACATTCAACATCAACCCGTCCTGTGCGGCCCGCTGCCGCCCGATCGGAAACCTTTGACGCCACGCCCTGGCTTGCAGGGCGCGGGCATGGATCTGGCATCCGCCGGAACATGAAACGACAACCTCTGAACCCGATGAGGAAGACAAAAGTAATTTGAAAACAATTGATTGCCTGGATGGCGGCTTGCCCGCTCCGGCAATGCCGGAACAACGAAAGACTGCCCTATCAGGCCTGACCCACCCCGCCCCCCCCTGAAAACCCATGATCGAAAGGAACCAGACAATGAAACATACACTTTCAGACGCAGACGGCACGGCTCTTACTCCCACGCAACTGGAGGCCTATCTTGCGCGGATAGGCATGGAGCAGCCACGGCATCCCGATATTGACAGCCTGACGGCCCTGCACCGCGCCCATCTGCTGGCCTTTACCTGGGAGGCGTTGGATGCCTTCATGGGCTGGCCGTCCGGCTTCTCTCCGGTCGCTGCCTTCAGCAAGATGGTCGAAGGGCGGCGCGGTGGCTGGTGTTATGAGATGAACGGCCTGTTCGGGGCTGCACTTGTTGCGCTTGGTTTCCGCGTGACCCGGTTGTGCGGCGGCGTGAACCCCGAGATCCTCGGGGATCTGGCGATTGGAAACCACCTGACCCTGCGGGTGGATCTTGACCGCCCTTATCTGGCCGAGGTTGGCGTGGCCGATGCCCTTATCGCGCCGGTGCCACTTGCTATCGGAACGATCCGGCAGCGTGGCTTTGATTATTCGATCACCAGCGCAGATGCGGGCTGGACCCGGTTCAACAACCATTCGCGCGGCATCGCCAGGAGTTTCGATTTCAAACCCGACCACAGCGATGAGGCGACGCTGAAAGCAAGCCAAGGCTGGCTGATGCAAGACCCGGCTTCGCCCTTCACCAATGCGCTGGCGGTCTTTCGGCACACGCCCGACGGCTATGTCGCCCTGCAAAACGACTGCCTGCGGCATGTCACGGCCGGCAGCCTGCGCGAACAGCCAATCACGAGCGCGGATCACCTCGCCGACGTGTTTGAAACCGTCTTCAAGCTGGACGTTCCCACGCCAGCCCTTGTCTGGGACCGCATCCAGACGGTCACGCGTGACAAAGCGGCCTGAACCGGCATCACCCCAGCATTTTTCAAGGACATATCATGCTACGCACCACTGCCCTTTTCCTCGGCCTTGCCCTCAGCGCGGCTACGGCATTCGCCGCTGCCAACGATCCGGCACCCGGTGGGCCCTATAAAACCGACCCCTCGCATTCCAGCTTCAACTGGTCTTTCCTGCACTCCGGGCTGTCGCACTATACCGCGCGCTTCACCAAGGTTGACGCACGGCTGGACTGGAAGCCGGACCAGCCCGAGGCCTCGACCCTGTCGGTCACGATCGACCCGCTTTCGGTCCGCACCGACTATCCCTGGCCGGAGATGGTCGATTTTGATGCCGAGATCGGTGGAGGCGAGACCTTTCTGGCCGCCAGCCCGATCACCTTCATCTCCAAGGCTATCCATTTGACCGGGCCGAACACAGGCACCGTTGAAGGCCTTCTTACCTTTCGCGGGCAAACCCATCCGGCAATGCTTGATGTCACCTTCAACGGGTCGATGGCAGAACATCCGATGATGGGGGTGCCCAAGATCGGCTTTTCCGCGACCGGCAGTATCCGGCGCAGTCAATGGGGGCTGGATTTTGCCATTCCCGAACTTGGTGACGAAGTGACCTTCGCCATCGAAACGCAGATGGTCCCAGCTGATTTTCAGTTCAACTGACATACGGGTCGGGTGCGAAAGATCGGGCTGCCTGCGCGGAATTCCGGCAGGCCGTTCTATCCTCAATGCGTGGATGTTGGCATCTGCATGGGCGCAGGCATCGCGCTTTTGAACGGCGATATGATGAAGGCGGCGGGCGGTTGCAACCTGGCAAAGGCCATGCGCCGCGCGACCGCCCTCTCCCCCGCTGACCGCAGCGCGTCTTTGGCCGATGATCGCGGCAGCGGCGATCGGCCTGTTCGCCGCCTCGGTCGGCGCCAGCGCCTTGCGGTCGCGGAACCTCTGGCTGTAGGAAGCGATTGCAGGCCCGCTATGCCGTCAGCCCAGACGCCCGCCAGCAGCAGACCCCGGCAAAACGCATGGGCCACCATGTCTTTTCCTGGTTTTGCCTCCGTACAAAAGGCCCATGCGATGACCGATGACCGTATCACCCGCCTGTCCCGCCGCCCGGTCTATCAGAACCCCTGGATGACGGTTTACGAAGATGACGTGCGCTTTCCAAACGCTGGAACGGGCATTTATGGCGTGATCGAAAAGCCCGACTTCGTGGCTGTCGTGCCGCTTGATGATCGGGGTCGCATCTTTCTTGTCAGCCAATTCCGCTATCCCGTGGGCCGGCGCCTGTGGGAGCTGCCGATGGGCGTCAGCCATGGCACGCCGGAACAGCAAGCCCGCGCCGAACTGCGCGAGGAGACCGGGCTGAGCGCAGGCAACCTGCGCCATATCGGCCATCTGTATCAGGCGCCGGGGGTCTCGGCGCAGGGCTTTGACGTCTTTCTGGCAACCGGCCTGACGCAGGGCCAGACGGCGCTGGAGCCGACCGAAAGCGACCTGACCGCTGCCGCTTTTCCCTGGACCGAGGTGCGCCGGATGATCACGGCGGGCGAAATCACCGATGCTGCGACGATTGCGGCGCTGGGGCTGCTGGTCATGATGGGCGAGTTGACGGCCTGAGGCCAAAACCCCGAAACTGAAACGGGCGACGACGTCTTTCGAGTCCTGGCAGATTTGGCAATACTCTCGGTCATCCTTGCCGCCCCGCCCTGAAGGATCGTCTTTCGCGATGCCCTTATCGTCGCGATTGAATTGGAACCTGCCTGAAAAAGCGGCTAAACCGCCTGCATGAGCAGCCCCTCCCCCCTTCCCGACCAGAACCGAGACACCCTGCCCGGCTTTCTTTACGCCATGGGCGCCTATCTGCTGTGGGGCTTCCTGCCGCTTTACATGAAGGCGCTGGCGGCCGTTCCGACGCTGGAGGTGCTGGCGCATCGTGTCATCTGGTCGGTGCCGGTGGCGCTTGCCGTGCTGGCCTTTCGGGGCCGCGCAGGCGAGGTCTGGGCCGCGCTGCGCAATCCGCGCCTGCTGGGAATGGCGGCGATGACAGCGGCGCTGATCTCGGTCAACTGGTCAATCTATGTCTGGGCGATTCAATCTGGCCACGCGCTGGAGGCGGCCTTGGGCTATTACATCAACCCGCTGGTCAGCGTGCTGATCGGGGCCGTGGTGCTGCGCGAACGGCTGTCGCCCATGCAATGGGCGGCGATTGCGCTGGCCGGGCTGGCGGTTGGCGTGCTGACGGTCGAGGCGGGCAGACTGCCCGTGGTGGCCTTGGGCCTGACGGCAACCTGGGCCGCCTATGCCTTCCTGAAAAAGCAGTTGCCGCTGGGCCCCAATCAGGGGTTCACGCTGGAGGTGATGATCCTGACCCCCTTTGCGCTGGCCTATGCCGGGTGGCTGGCGTCGCGGGGCGGGGCGCATTTCCTGACCGGCGACACGACCACCACGCTGCTGCTGTTGGGTTGCGGGATCGTCACGGCGGTGCCGCTGATGCTTTACGCCAACGGGGCCAAGCTGCTGCGGCTCTCGACCATTGCGATGATGCAATATGTCTCGCCCACGCTGATTTTTCTGACAGCGGTCTTCATCTTTGGTGAGGAATTCGACGGCGCCAAGGCCATCGCCTTTCCGATGATCTGGGCGGCGTTGGCATTGTATTCGCTGGCCATGCTGCGCCGGGCGCGGCGCTAGGGCCTAGTCGGCATTGGCGTCGGCGCGGGATTTGCCCGCCACGTCCATTGCCAGCGTCGCGGCCATGAAGGCATCCAGATCACCGTCCAGCACGCCTTGGGTATCGCTGGTTTCGTGGTTGGTGCGCAGATCCTTGACCATCTGGTAGGGCTGCAAGACATAGCTGCGGATCTGGTTGCCCCACCCCGCATCGCCCTTGCTTTCATGCGCTTCGTTCACCGCGGCGTTGCGCTTGTCCAGCTCCATCTGGTACAGCCGCGCCTTCAGGGCGTTCATCGCAATCTCGCGGTTCTGGTGCTGCGATTTCAAGCTGGAGGTCACGACAATATTGGTCGGGAAGTGGGTGATCCGCACCGCCGAGTCGGTCTTGTTGACGTGCTGCCCGCCCGCGCCCGACGACCGGAAGGTGTCGATGCGGATGTCCTTGTCCAAGACCTCAATCTCGATATTGTCATCGACCACCGGATAAACCCAGACGGATGCGAAAGAGGTCTGCCGCTTGTCGCCCGAACCAAAGGGGGAAATGCGGACCAGGCGATGCACACCGGATTCCGACTTCAGCCAGCCATAGGCATTGTGGCCGGAAATCTTGTAGGCCACCGATTTGATGCCCGCCTCTTCACCCGGCGTTTCGGACAGCATCTCGACCGTATAGCCCTTGCGCTCGGCCCAGCGCGTGAACATGCGGGCCAGCATCTCGGCCCAGTCCTGGCTTTCGGTGCCACCGGCGCCTGCGTTGATTTCAAGGAACGTGTCGTTGGCGTCAGCCTCGCCGTCCAGCAAGGCTTCCAGCCGCTTTTGCGCCGATTCCTCGACCAATGCGCGCAAGGCGGTTTCGGCCTCGGCGACGATTTCCTCGTCGCCCTCCATCTCGCCCAGTTCGATCAGCTCGACATTGTCCTTCAGCGACTGGCTGAGGCGTCTGTAGGTGCCCACCGCGTCGATCAGGCCCTGACGCTCTTTCATCAGCTTTTGCGCCTTGGCCGGATCGTTCCACAGGTCGGGCGCCTCGATCAGCGCGTCGAATTCCTCCAGCCGGTGGGGGGCGGTTTCCCAATCCATCCGCTGCGCCAGAAGCGCCAGAGTCTTTTCAATCTCGGCGACGTTGTTCTGGGTTTCGGCGCGCATCGGGGTATCCTCGTCTGGTCGGCGGGGGTGATAGCGCGTGCCAGCCCAAACGGCAAGCGGCGCGCGGTCGGGATGGCAGGACACAAGTCTTTTCGAAAAGACTTGCAAATTCCTTCAAGGGAACTTGACCGCGCTAATACAGCCCGCCGGAACTGAGCGTGCCGAAATCGGCCTTTTTCGGCACCGATTTCACCGATCCGTCCGAGGTGGTCACCGTATCGCCCTGATCCGACTCTCCGGGCGAGAACAGTGGCAGGTTGGCACCCATGGTAAAGCCGCCGTCCACCAGCGCATCAAGGCCGTAAAGCACCTCTTCGCCCTCGCGGAAATATTCGGCAATCACGTTCGGGCCGCTGGCATCGGCGGGCAGCTTGGCACCGGAAAAGCGGTCGATCTTCTGGAAATAGCCGCCGGGGGGAACCTTGAAGTCGGTGCCGCCATAGGTCTTGATCGCCTCTTTCATGAATTCCTGAAAGATCGGAACGCAAAGCGTGCCGCCAAAGGCCCCCGGACCCAGCGTGCGCGGCTGGTCATAGCCCATGTAGCACCCGGCGACGAGGTTTGAAGTGAAGCCGATGAACCACACGTCCTTGGCGTCGTTCGTGGTGCCGGTCTTGCCCGCCACCGGCACCGGCAGATGCACGCCAGAGCCAGAGCCGCGCAGGATCACGCCCTGCATCATCGAGGTCAACTGATAGGCGGTGATGGCGTCCATCACCCGTTCGCGGTTGCTGTCGATGGTTACTTCCTTGCCCGCAGGCAGGGTATCGGCGGCGCAATCCTCGCATTGCCGCTTGTCGTGGCGGTAAACGGTATGGCCAAAGCGGTCCTGCACGCGGTCAACCAGCGTCGGCTCCACCCGTTCGCCACCGTTGGCGAACATGGCATAGGCGGCGACCATCTTGAACAAGGTGGTTTCCTGCGCACCAAGGCTGTTGGCCAGCAGGGGTTGCAGCCGGTCATAAACCCCGAACCGCTCGGCATAGCCCGCCACCGTATCCATGCCGATTTCCTGCGCGATACGGATCGTCATCAGGTTGCGGCTCTGCTCGATCCCCGTGCGCATCGGCGTCGGGCCGTAATATTTGTTCGAGGCGTTCTTGGGCGTCCACAGGCCCTGCGGCGTTTCAATCTCGATCGGGGCATCCACGATAATCGTGGCGGGGGTAAAGCCCGAATCCAGCGCGGCGGCATAAACGAAGGGCTTGAAGGAAGACCCCGGCTGGCGCTGCGCCTGCGTGGCACGGTTAAACACCGAGGCCTGATACGAGAACCCGCCCTGAATGGCCAGAACGCGCCCGGTGTTCACGTCCATCGCCATGAAACCGCCCTGCACCTCTGGTACCTGGCGCAGGGACCAGCGCAGGAACTCGCCGGTCTTGTCATCGGTCACCTGCCGCACCATCACGACATCGCCGACATCGACCAGATCGGCGGGCACCCTTGCCTTCTTGGCAAGGCTGCCATCGGCCAGCTTCTTGCGCGCCCAGGTCACGTCATTGGCCGGGATGGCGCCGGGCTGGTCCTCGCCCTCAATGCCGACGGTGGCGGTATCGTCGCCCAGTTCCAGCACGACGGCGGCTTTCCAGCCCTCCACGTCGCGCGGCAGGTCCGGCACGGCGGCCAGGGCCGTGCGCCAATCCTTCAGGTCTTCGGGTTTCAGCACCTTGCCCGTACCGCGCCAGACGCCCTGCCCGCGGTCGAACGTTTCCAGCCCCCGGCGCATGGCGCGGGCGGCGATCTCTTGCAGCTTGGGGTCCATCGTGGCGCGGATCGACAGGCCGCCGCCAAAGAACTCCTGCTCGCCGAAGCTGCCCGAAAGCTGGCGGCGAATCTCGTCGGTGAAATAGTCGCGCGGCGGCAGGGCGGTGCGATAGGCGGGAATGTCGCCGCTTTGCACGGTTTTCAGGTCTTCGGCCTCGGCCGCCTTGGCCACGGCGGGGTCGAGGTAGCCATTCTGCGCCATCTGATCGAGGACATAGTTCCGCCGCTCAATCAGCCGGTCCTTGTTGCGCACCGGGTGAAAATCGGACGGGGCCTTGGGCAGCGAGGCCAGCGTCGCCGCCTCGGCCGGGGTCAGTTGGTCCAGCGTCTTGTTGAAATAGGTCTGGGCGGCGGCGGCGACGCCATAGCTGTTCTGGCCCAGGAAAATCTCGTTCAGATAAAGTTCAAGGATCTTGTCCTTGGACAGGGTTTCCTCCAGCCGGCTGGCGAGGATGATTTCCTTGATCTTGCGTTCGATGCTGCGGCTGCCATCCAACAGGAAGTTCTTCATCACCTGCTGCGTGATGGTCGAGGCGCCGCGCACGTTCTTGCCCCGGCTCAGCAGCGCATCGCGGAAGGCCGCCGCCATGCCGCCGACGTCATAGCCCTTGTGGGTATAGAAATGCTTGTCCTCGGCCGAGATGAAGGCGTCTTTCACCAGATCGGGAATATCCTCGATCGGCACGAACAGGCGGCGTTCCTGCGCGAATTCGTCGATGATGCGGCCATCGGCGTTGTAGATGCGGCTGATCGTGGGCGGGGTATAGCGGGCCAGGCTTTCGTGGCTGGGCAAGTCGGCGGAATACATATAGAAAATGCCGCCCACCGCCAGCGCCCCGAACAGCAGGCCCAGCGTTACCAACGTGAAGATGGCCCCGAAGAAGGACCCGACGAACCTGACCACCCTGCCGCCCCTTTGGCTTTGCGCGTGGCCCTCTTATACGCCACGCGGCCCAAGGTCAAAGCACGGGGTTGAGATGGGCGTGTTTTCGTCGCGCGGGCAGGTCATGGGGCCTTTGCCTGAATGGCGGCATCCTCGGCTGTCCAGGCCACCAGCGCATCGCGCACCGCCCCCGCCATCCGGGCGCGCCATTCCGGGTCCGTCAGGCGTTTCAGGTCGCGGGCCGAGGACAGGAACCCCAGCTCAAGCAGGACCGAGGGGATGTCGGGCGATTTCAGCACCGAAAAACCCGCCTCCTGGTGCGGATGGCGGTGCATCCGGATATCGCCCTTCTGCATCGCGGTCACCAACTGGTCGGCCAGGCGCTGGGTGCGCGGCGTGGTCTCGGTCCGCGCCATGTCCATCAGCACCTGTGCGACCACATCATCCTGATCCGACAGATCGACCCCGGCCAGAAGGTCGTCGCGGTCATGCCGCTCGGCCAGGGTGGCCGACGCCTCGTCCGTCGCATCCTCGGACAGGGTATAGACGGTGGCGCCCACTGCCTCGCCCTCGGCGATGGCATCGGCGTGAAGGGCGATGAACACCCCTGCACCGGCGCGGCGGGCGGTCGAGATTCGCGTCTCCAGCGGCACGAAACTGTCGTCTTCGCGCGTCATCACCACGCTGAAGCGGCCGTCGCGCAGCAACAGTTCCTTCAACTCTCGCGCGAAGGTCAGCACCAGGTTCTTTTCCAGCTCGCCATCGCGCTCCGCACCCGGATCGATGCCGCCATGGCCGGGGTCCAGCACCACGACCAGCGGGCCAGAGCCGCGCCGGGGCGGCGGTGGCAGATCGGCGGCGCGGGGCAGCGCCCATTCGGGCGGCTCCGGCTCTGCCGCCTTCGCGGCGAAATCGGCGGCAGAGGCCGCCGAGAGGCGCACATGCAGATGCGTGCCGCTGGCGGTTTCCATTCCGGCTGTGGCCACCAGCATCGGGCCGGGCAGCTCCAGCACAAGCCGCGACCAGCCCGGGCGAAACATTCCGGCGCGCAACACGGCGCCCTTTGGCAATGGCAGGGCGTCGATGCCCGACCAATCCACCTCGCGCATGTCAAGCAGCAGGCGCGGCGGATCATCCTTGACCCGCACCCGCCACGGCACGGGCTGCGACAGGTTCAGATCAAGCTGCAGCGCCGCGCCATCGCCCTGAATGGCCGAGGCCTTGGCCTCGAACCGCGCCAAGGCCGACAGGTCCTGCGCCCCGCATGGCCAAAGGGCCAGCCACAGCGCCGCCAGCCCGCCAAAGAATGCCCGCACGATCATCCGTTCCCAACCATTCCTGCCCGCAGCACCGCCCTATCGCCCGCGCTGCGCCATGAAGCCCTGCAGACGCGCCAGCCCCTCGGCAATGTCTGCCGTGGCGCGGGCATAGGAAAACCGCAGCGTCTTCGCCCCGCGCGCCGGGTCGAAATCCAGCCCCGGCGTCACCGCCACCCCCGCCCCGTGCAGGATTTCGCGCGACAGTGCCAGACTGTCCCCCGTCAGATCCGACACATCGGCATAGATATAGAACGCCCCGTCCGGCGGTGCGATCTTGTCAAAGCCCGCCTTGGGCAGCCCCTCCAGCATCAGGCGGCGGTTTTCGGCATAGGTGGCGCGATTGGCCTCCAGCTCGTCGATGCAATCCAGCGCGGCAAGGGCCGCGACCTGGCTGGCATGGGGCGGGCAGATGAACAGGTTCTGCGCCAGCCGCTCGACCGTGCGGATGTGGGTCTCGGGCACCACCATCCAGCCGATACGCCAGCCTGTCATGCTGAAATACTTGGAAAAACTGTTGATCACATAGGCGTCGTCGGTGATCTCCAGCGCCGAAACCGCGCGGTCGCCATAGTGCAGGCCGTGATAGATTTCATCCGAGACAAAGGAAACTCCGCGCCCCGCGCAATGGTCGATCAGCGCCTTCAAGGGACCATGCCCCAGCATCGTGCCCGAAGGGTTGCCGGGCGAGGCGACGATCAGCCCCTGCATATCCACACCTGCCAGATCGGCCGGAACCGGCTGAAGGCGGTTTTCCAGCGCGGCCGGAATACCGACCGGGGTCAGGCTCATCGCGCGCAGGATCTGGCGATAGCTGGGATAGCCCGGTTCGGCCAAGGCCACCCGGTCGCCCGCATCGAACAACGCCGAAAAGGCCAGGATGAAGGCCCCTGACGACCCCGGCGTCACCACCACTCGGTCGGGGTTCAGATCAACCCCGTACCAGCGGTGGTATAGCCGGGCGATGCCTGCGCGCAATTCCGGCAGGCCCAGCGCCACGGTATAACCCAGCGGCTGTTCCAGCGCCCGCGCCATGGCCTGACGGGCGCCCAAGGGGGCGGCCGTGCCGGGCTGCCCCACCTCCATATGGATGATATGACGGCCCGCTGCCTCCAGCCGCCGTGCCTCTTCCATCACGTCCATCACGATAAAGGGATCGACGTCGCCCCGCCTTGATCTTCGCATCTGCCCGCCCTTAAGGTCTGGCACCATGTTCCCCCGCGCGGCCGGAAGGTCAAGCCCGCGCCCGAGATGAGGTTTCCGATGCGCCGTTCCCTTGCCGCCCTTGCCCTTTGCCTGACCGCGACCACCGCGCTGGCCGGGGGGCTGGAGGATATGACCGACGCCGAGCGCGCCGCCTTCCAGAAAGAAGTGCGCGCCTATCTGCTCGCCCATCCCGAGGTGCTGGTTGAGGCGATGGATGCCTTGCAGGCCCAGCGCGACGCCCAGCAGGCCAGTGCAGACAAGACAATCGTGGCCGAAAACAAGGCCGCGCTGCTGGAGGATGCCAACAGTTGGTCGGGCGGCAACCCGAACGGCGACATTACCGTGGTCGAGTTCATGGACTATCGCTGCGGCTACTGCCGCAAGGCCTTTGACGAGGTCGAGCAACTGGTCAAGACCGATGGCAACATTCGCTTTGTTGTCAAAGAGTTCCCGATTCTGGGCGAAGATTCGGTGATCTCTTCCCGCTTTGCCATCGCGGTGCGCCAGTTGCATGGCGATGAGGCTTACCGCAAGGCGCATGACGCGCTGATCACCCTGCGCGGCCAGCCCGACAAGGCCAATCTGGAAAAGCTGGCCGCCGATCTGGGACTGGAAGCGGCGCCGATCTTTGAAAAGATGGCTTCGGATGAGGTGACAGATATCATCAAGGCCAATCACGCCATGGCCGACAAGCTGCAAATCTCTGGCACGCCGACCTTCATCGTTGGTGATCAGGTGCTGCGCGGCTATCTGCCGCTGGATGCGATGCAGCAGATCGTGGCGGATGAACGGGCGGGCTAAGCCCTGCCGCCCCTCACCCTACCCTCTCCCCCGCAGGGGAGAGGGGGTCTTGATCGGCCACCTTCGCCCCATGCCAGAAGAGGCGCATTCCCTCTCCCCCCGGGGGAGAGGGTAAGGATGAGGGGTTATTCGGCCGCCTTCGCCGCCTCTGCCTCGATCTCGGCGGCCTTCGCCTCGACCAGTTCGACGATGTGATCGATCATCTTGTCATTGCCCAGCTTGTGGTGCTGTTTTCCGGCCAGATAGACCATGCCCGCCCCGGCCCCGCCGCCGGTAAAGCCGATGTCTGTCATCAGCGCCTCACCCGGCCCGTTCACCACGCAGCCGATGATCGACAGGCTGAGGCTGGTGGTCACATGGGCCAGCCGTTTTTCCAGCTCTGACACCGTCTTGATCACATCAAACCCCTGACGGGCGCAGCTTGGGCAGGAAATGATCGTCACGCCGCGGTGGCGCAGGCCAAGGGATTTCAGGATCTCGAACCCCACCTTCACCTCTTCGACCGGATCGGCAGAAAGCGAAACGCGGATCGTATCGCCGATACCGAACCACAAGAGGCTGCCAAGGCCGATGGCCGATTTCACCGTGCCGGAAACCAGCCCCCCCGCCTCGGTGATGCCAAGGTGGATCGGCGCATCGGTGACATGGGCAAGCTGTTGATAGGCGGCGGCGGCCATGAACACATCACTGGCCTTCACCGAAATCTTGTATTCGTGAAAATCGTTGTCCTGCAACAGCTTGATATGGTCCAGACCGCTTTCCACCATCGCATCCGGGCAAGGCTCACCATACTTGTCCAAGAGATGCTTTTCCAAAGACCCGGCGTTCACGCCAATGCGGATGGAACAGCCATGGTCCTTTGCCGCCTTCACCACCTCGGCCACGCGTTTGGCATCGCCGATGTTGCCGGGGTTGATGCGCAGGCAGGCCGCGCCCGCCTCGGCCGCCTCGATGGCGCGTTTATAGTGGAAATGGATGTCGGCGACGATCGGCACCGGACTTTCGGCGCAAATCTCGCGCAGGGCACGGGTGCTTTCCACATCCGGGGTGGAGACCCGCACGATGTCGGCCCCGGCAATCGCGGCGCGCTGAATCTGCTCCAGCGTCGCGGCCACATCCGAAGTGATTGTGTTGGTCATCGTCTGGACCGAGATCGGCGCATCGCCCCCGACCAGCACCTTGCCCACGCGAATCTGACGGCTGACGCGGCGCTCGATATTGCGCCAGGGGCGAACGGGATTGTGGGTCATCGCGGATCTCCTGCGTGTCGCGTGCCCTAGATAAAAGCCAAAAGGCCCCGGCGCAATGCGACCGGGGCCTTTTGGGCATCACGAATAGGGTTATTCGGTTGCGGGAACAGGGGCTGCAACAGCCCCAGCGTCGGCGACGAATTGCGCCAGAGCCGAATCCGCCGCCGGATCGGCGGGCTTATAGGCGGCAAGCAGGGCCTCGGCCCCCAGATTGACGTTCTTGACCACATTGGCGCCCTTGGCCGCCGGGCCATAGGTCTGGCCGTTGACCTGAAAATAGACCGAGCCGGAATTGCCCGCGCGCAGCACAGCAGCCTCTTGCAGCGGCGGCACGGCATAGCGTTCGCCCGCATCAAGAATCTTCTCGAACAGAACCGTGCCATCCTTGGCCGTCACCTGCACCCACGAGGGGCGCACCGCCAACAGCTCCACACCCGGATTGGCCTGCGCGACAACCTGCACGCTGTCGCCGGTCACAGCTTCGGCCACAGCGGCGTCAACGGCGCTGGCCGTTGCGGCATCGGTCGATTGACGCGGGTTGATCGTGCCGATCGGGCCATCCCGCGCCTCCAGCACCGGCACATCCAGTGCCTCGGGGCGATAGAGACGGTCCAGCGGATCGGCCGTCGCACCGTCAGCCGAAGCCACCTGCTGCGTCTGGGCCGGAGCAGAGCGGACCAATGGCGCATCGCCCGCAACATTGCCCAAGGGGTCAATCTCGGCCACGACCGACGGGGCCTGATCGATTGGGGCAAGCTGCACGCGCTGCACCTCTTGCAACACCGACCATCCCCCATAGCCGATGGCCCCGATCAGCGCGACCAGAAGCGCAATAGAGCCGATGGCACCGGGTTCAACCCGCGAAAACAGGCTTTGCCCGACAGGCGTAAAGGAAATCGCCGGATTGGCGATGGGGTCATGCCCCTCGCCGTCTGTACGGCGGGCGCGCTTAGCTGCGATAGACACGGGCGAAGCGGCGGCAGACATGCCATGAGCCACCTCAAAATTCGCCTCGCGGCAGAATTTGGCAAAGGCCATATCCGGGTCCATGCCCAGATAGCGCGAATAGGACCGCACATAGCCCGCGATGAAACCCGGGGTCTCGAACGCGCCGACATCGGCGTTTTCGATCGCGGCGATATAGGTGGCCTTGATCTTCAATTCGCGTTGGACGTCCAGCAGGCTTTTGCCCAGCGTAGCCCGTTCGCCCCGCATCAGGTCACCCAGACGCAGTTCGAAATCGTCGAACCCCTTCGGCTTGTCCGCCTCTGGCGCCGGAGTCTTTGACCTCCGCCCGATCATACGCCGCCCTGCCTTCCCGCTTGTCCCCAGAAGCCGCCGATCACGGCGACTCACGCTCTTCTTTTGTCGGTTTCCGTAACACAGGACAAGCGATTCTGCACATGCGGAAGCAGGCTTAGGCAGAAGCCTCGGCGCGATTCAGCGCACAGTGCCGCCAAAGGGCATCCATCGCCTTCACAAGTGCGTCAATCTGGCCCGCATCGTGAACTGGCGAGGGGGTAAAGCGCAGACGCTCGGTTCCGCGCGGCACGGTGGGGAAGTTGATCGGCTGGACATAAACGCCGAACTGATCCAGCAGCATGTCGGACAGCATCTTGCAATGGATGGGGTTGCCGACATGCACAGGCACAATATGTGACCCATGGTCGATGATCGGCAGGCCCAAACCCCGCAGCCGCATTTTCAGGATGCGGGCGTGCAACTGTTGGGAATCGCGCAGCTTTTGGCCTTCTGCCGACTTCAGGAACGCGATCGAGGCGGCAGCCCCGGCGGCCACGGCAGGCGGCAGCGAGGTGGTGAAAATGAAGCCCGGCGCATAGCTGCGGATGGCATCCACCATCTTTGCACTTGCAGCAATATAGCCGCCAAAAACCCCGAAAGCCTTGCCCAAAGTGGCGTTGATGATGTCCACGCGGTACATCTGGCCATCACGCTCTGCCACCCCTGCCCCACGCAGGCCATACATGCCCACGGCATGGACCTCATCAAGGTAAGTCAGCGCACCGACCTCCTCTGCCAGATCGCAGATTTCCTTGATCGGGCCGAAATCGCCATCCATCGAATAGATCGATTCAAAGGCAATCAGCTTGGGCGCCGCAGGGTCATCCGCGGCGATCAGTTCGCGCAGGTGGGCCACGTCATTGTGGCGGAAGATGCGCTTGAGACCCCCACCGCGCCGCACCCCTTCGATCATCGAGGCATGGTTCAGCGCATCGGAATAGATGATCAGCCCGGGAAACAGCACCCGCAGCGTAGAGAGCGTCGCATCATTGGCGATGTAGGCCGACGAAAACACCAGCGCCGCATCCTTGCCATGCAGGTCGGCAATCTCGGCCTCCAGCCGGTTGTGGTAAACCGTGGTGCCCGAAATGTTGCGCGTGCCGCCCGACCCGGCGCCGGTCGCGTCCAGCGCCTCATGCATCGCGGCCAGAACCGCCGGATTCTGGCCCATGCCCAGATAGTCATTGCCGCACCAGACGGTGATTTCCTTTTCGGAACCGTCGGCCTTGGTCCAGGTCGCCTTGGGGAACTGGTCCTTCTTGCGCTTGATGTCGATGAAGGTCCGATAACGGCCTTCGTCGTGCAGGCGGTTCAAAGCGGCATCAAGTGCTGCGGTATAGTCCATCTTGGCGTCTCCTGGGCAACGCCCCTGACCTATACCGGGGCGACCTTGGCAGCATTGATGTGCGTCAAATCCGTTTTATCCGAAAGGGGGCAATTTGACGCCCCGACTTTCGATTATTTTTTCTTGGCCGGACCAACCTCCAGCACCACGACGCAGGGCGCGCTGGCTTTGGCGCGGGCCTTGTCGCAGCCTTGGATCGCATTCATCTGCGCGGTGGCCGCATCAGGTAGGTCCGCCACGGCAGTGGCAGAGGCCACGGGCTTGCCGCCCCGGATGAAGCCTTCGCTGGGCGACACGGCAACGGCCGAGAAGTTCGCAGGCTTGCCCGGCAGGAACACCGACAGCGCCTGTTTGTTGGTCATCACCAGACGCAGGGTCTGCAATTCCTCGGGCGTAAGAAAGGAATGGGCGGTCAGCGTGACCTGCGATTTGCCCAGCTTGGCGGTTTCCACCGGGGCGGTCTGGGAATGAGCGGCCCCGGCCAGAAGACCAAGGGATAGGATCGTGATTGCGCGCAAGGACATAGGGCACCTCCGTAACATGGCGGCCTTCTAGCGCATGGTGCTGGCTCTGGACAGTCCCCGCCTGCCTGCTAGGCTGCGCCCCGCCGTTCACGAGATGGAGAGAGTGATGAGCCTTGATGCCGTGCTGGCCCGCATAGACCAGGATCTGCCGCAGGCGCTGGACCGCCTGATGGCGCTGTTGCGCATCCCCTCGATTTCCACCGATCCGGCCTACAAGGCCGAATGCGCGAAGGCCGCCGATTGGCTGGTCGAGGATCTGAAAGGTCTGGGCTTTGATGCCTCCAGCCGTCCGACGCCCGGGCATCCGATGGTGGTGGGCCATGGTGGCGCAGGCGGGCGGCACCTGCTGTTCTACGGTCACTATGACGTGCAACCCGTTGATCCGCTGAACCTTTGGGACAAGCCACCTTTTGAGCCCGAATTGCAGGACGGCCCGCATGGCAAGCTGATCCGGGGGCGCGGGGCGTCGGATGACAAGGGGCAGCTCATGACCTTTGTCGAGGCCTGCCGGGCGTGGAAAGCGGTGCATGGCAGCCTGCCGGGCAAGCTGACGATCTTTCTGGAGGGCGAGGAGGAATCGGGTTCACCCAGCCTGATCCCCTTCATGAAAGACAATGCGGCAGAGCTGAAATCGGAAATCGCGCTGATCTGCGATACCGGTCTGTTCGATGACCAGACCCCGGCGATCACCACCATGCTGCGCGGGCTTTTGGGCGAGGAACTGACGATCCACGGCCCCAACAAGGATCTGCACTCGGGCGGCTATGGCGGGGCGGCGATCAACCCGATCCGGTTGCTGTCAAAAATTCTTGCCAGTCTGCATGACCCACAAGGCCGCATCACCATTCCGCATTTCTATGACGGCGTCACCGAATTGCCCGATGAGATCAGGGCCCAATGGCAGAACCTGACCTTTGATGCCGCGAAATTCCTGGGCGATGTCGGCCTGTCGGTGCCTGCGGGCGAAGTGGACCGTACGCCCCTGGAAATGCTGTGGTCACGGCCCACAGCGGAAATCAACGGCATCTGGGGCGGCTATACCGGCGAGGGGTTCAAGACCGTGCTGCCGGCAGAAGCCCATGCCAAGGTTTCGTTCCGTCTGGTGGGCAAGCAAGACCCCTTCGCCATCCGCGAAAACTTCCGCGCCTGGGTGCAGGCACAACTGCCGCCCGATTGCACGGTGGAATTCCACGGCCACGGCAATTCGCCCGCAGGCGTCATGGCGATCGACGATCCCGCCTTCGAATCGGCCCGTCAGGCGCTGAGCGAGGAATGGGGCGTGCCGGCCGCCTATATCGGCTGCGGAGGATCGATCCCTATCTCGGGATATTTCAAGACCGTGCTGGGCATGGATGCCATGCTGATCGGCTTTGGCCGCGATGACGACCAGATCCATTCGCCCAACGAAAAGTATGATGTGGAATGCTTCCACAAGGGCATCCGCAGTTGGGCACGGGTTCTGGCCCGGTTGCAGGCGTAGAACGCGGGGGCGCTTCGCCCCCCGCACCCCCCGAGGATATTTGTGAACAGATGAAATGAAGATCAGGGATGCAGGGCCAGGGGACGAAGCGGCCTGGCGCGGGCTATGGGCCGGTTATCTGGCGTTTTACGGGGTGGAATTGCCCGAGGCGCAGACCGCGCTGACCTGGGCGCGGATCATGGCCGACGGCCCGATGAACCTGCGGCTGGCCGAAGACGGCGGGCGGGTGATCGGCTTTGCACTGTGGAACCATCACCCCTCTAGCTGGGCGATGGCGGACGACCTGTATCTGGAGGATCTGTTCGTTGATCCGCAGGCGCGCGGTAAGGGGCTGGGACGCGCGCTGATCGCCGATCTGTTCGAGATTGCCCGCGCGCGGGGGTTCTCGCGGGTGTGGTGGATGACCGAGGAAGGCAACGCACAGGCGCGGCGGCTGTATGACACGCTGTCGGAGTATGACGGGCACATCCGCTATCGCAGCCGGCTGGCCCCATAGAAAACGGGGGCCCGCAGGCCCCCGCTCATGACTGCCAGCCATTGTCCTGGGGGAATCAGCCGGCGGTCATCGCGCTGGCCTCATGGGCCTTGCCCTTCATCTCCCAGGTGATCTTGACCTTCTCACCCGCCTTGAAGCCTTCGGTCTTGAAGGTCTTGGGCAACTGATAGGTGGTGCCGTTCGCCAGGGTGACAGTATGGGTCTTGGCGTCCAGGGCCTTGATCGTGCCCATCGTGACACTGGGCGCTGCCATGGCGGTGCCGGCGGTGGCAAGGGCTGCAACAAGGGTGATGGTGGAGAAAATGGTCTTGCGCATCATAAGCTCCATCCCGGTCGGGGTCGCACCCACGCTCCGGGCCGATTGGTCAAGGCCGTCCCGGTCTGTCGCGTCGGCGATGTGGCGCCCGGCGGACCGCAGCCTTGGGGTGAAACATCGCACCCCGGCGGCGGGCGCGATAGCCCCCCTTGCGCGCTTCTGATCGGTCGTGAGGACGGGCTTCACGCGCCTGTATCGTGCCCAGAAAATCTGAGAGATACGCAATTTGTTTCAATATCTTGCGCGAATCTCATCGATGTGAATGCGGCGTGTCTGCCCAATGCGCAACGCAGGAGTGACGGTGGCGCAGCGCCACTGTTCATCCGGTCATCAAAAGGAAGAAGTGGCGCGGTTGACGGGGCTCG
>DDEX01000104.1 GCA_002336845.1 Rhodobacteraceae bacterium UBA1943 | reverse complement strand
GCAACATCTTCTCGACCCAGGATCACGCGGCTGCGGCGATTGCGGCCGCAGGCACCCCGGTTTTTGCCATCAAGGGAGAAACGCTGGAGGAGTACTGGGAATACACTGACAAGATCTTCCAGTTCGGCGGGATTGGCGGCACCTGCAACATGATCCTCGACGATGGCGGGGATGCGACGCTGTATATCCTCCTCGGCGCGCGGGTTGAGGCGGGCGAGACCGACCTGATCGCGGTTCCGACCAGCGAAGAAGAGGTTTGCCTCTTCAACCAGATCAAAAAGCGCCTGGCCGCCAGCCCCGGCTGGTTCACCAAGCAGCGTGCCGATATCAAGGGCGTGTCGGAAGAAACCACCACCGGCGTCCATCGCCTGTACGAACTGCACAAGAAGGGCCTGCTGCCGTTCCCGGCAATCAATGTGAACGACAGCGTTACCAAGTCGAAGTTCGACAACAAGTATGGCTGCAAGGAATCGCTGGTCGATGGCATTCGCCGTGCCACCGATACGATGATGGCCGGCAAGGTCGCCGTAGTCTGTGGCTATGGCGACGTGGGCAAGGGCTCTGCCGCGTCCTTGCGCGGTGCTGGTGCTCGCGTGAAGGTGACCGAGGTTGATCCGATCTGCGCCCTGCAAGCCGCGATGGACGGCTATGAAGTCACGCTGCTGGAGGATGAGGTCGCCACGGCCGACATCTTCATCACCACCACCGGCAACAAGGACGTGATCCGCATCGAGCATATCCGCGAGATGAAGGACATGGCCATCGTCGGCAACATCGGCCACTTCGACAACGAAATTCAGGTCGCCGCGCTGCGCAACCACAAATGGACCAACATCAAGGATCAGGTGGACATGATCGAGATGCCTTCGGGGGCACGGATCATCCTCTTGTCCGAAGGCCGCCTTCTGAACCTTGGCAATGCCACGGGCCACCCCTCTTTCGTCATGTCGGCCAGCTTCACCAATCAGGTGCTGGCGCAGATTGAGTTGTGGACCAAGGGCAAGGACTATGCCCCCGGCGTGTATATCCTTCCCAAGGCGCTGGATGAAAAGGTCGCCCGCCTGCATCTGAAGAAGATCGGCGTCAAGCTGACCGAGCTGAAGCCCGAGCAGGCCGATTATATCGGCGTCAAGGTTGAAGGCCCGTTCAAGGCCGAACACTACCGCTACTGATCGACGCACATCCGCCCAAGGGGGAAGAAGCTGCGACTATTCCCTTTGCCGGAAAAAAACCTTGGCCTAATCTGCCCGGGAACGTGCGCGGCGCGGTGCGGCGCACGCCTTTACAGTGGGGACAGCATGGGCAAAAGAGACGAGCTGATTGCAAAATATGCCGACGACCTGAAGACCAAGTGCAAGGTTCAACCCGATATGGCGCTTTTGACCAAGGTGACCATCGGGTGTGGCCCGGCGATCTATGACAATGATGCGCAGACCGTCGCGGCAAGCGACCCGGAGGAACTGGACCGGATCAAGGCCAATTTCCTGATCAAGAAACTTGGGCTGTCGGATACCCCGGCGCTGAAGGCGGGCATTGACGCCGCCGTTGAAACCTATGGCCGGTCAGAGCGGAATAAATACCGCGCGGTCTTCTATTACCTGCTGGTCAAGCATTTCGGCAAAGAAGCCGTTTACGCCTGAGGGCACCAGCCCTTTATGCCTGCCCGAAACGGGCGGGCACTTTCCCAAGGCAACAAATTGATTCTTGTTCTATGAATCAAACCTTTGCCGCAAGGTGCCATATCACCTATGGTTATCTTGCTGGGCAGGACGTCCGGAACCTTTTCATAACACGCGTGCGGTGGGAGTGCGTGGGGTGGGTGAAGGGTTCCGTAGGGGTGCGGAGCCCTTCACTTTTTCAACGATCTGGAACACGGTCAGTTCGATACTCCGCCCAGACCACAGATAATCCGCCACTCCTCATCCGATACGGGCTGCACCGATAGTCGGGAATTGTTTACCAGAACCATACTTTCCAATCCGGGCTGAACCTTGCAGGTTTCCAGCGTCACCGGCGTGATCAGGGGGCGCACGGCCTTGATCCACACGCAATCCCAGCGCGGATCGTCAGTCGTCGAATCCGGGCTGCTCTCGCGGCAAACTTCGACGATGCCGACCACTTCCTTGCCGATGTTGGAGTGGTAGAAAAAGCCAAGATCACCGACCTTCATCGCCCGCATGTTGTTGCGGGCCTGATAGTTGCGCACCCCATGCCATTCTTCGCCCACATCGCCTTTGGCAACCTGTTGATCCCAACTCCAGGTGTCGGGTTCGGATTTGAACAGCCAGAAACTCATCCCACCACCTTTTTCCATTCGGTGATGGTCACGCTGTCGAACAGACCTGCCTTGGCATAGGGGTCCGCATCGGCCCAGGCCTGCGCCTGCGCCAGCGTTTCGACGTTCAGGACCAGCAGGCTACCGGTCATCTGGCCCTCGGCGTTCAGGAACGGCCCGGCCATCTCGACCACGCCCGAGGTGTTGATGTGGTCCAGATGCGCCGCGCGATTGGCAAGGCGGGTTTCCAGGTGGCCGGGCTTGTCTTGGCAGATCAGTGCAATGCGCATGGGTTATTCCTGTTTCAGGGGGCGAGACATCAGGGCCTGAATGGCCTGTGGCAGAGTGATGCGGTTTTCGACCAGGGCGGCAATCATGGCTGTGATCGGCATGTCGATCTGCAAGCGATGGGCAACAGCCGCTACCGCGCGTGCGGTGGCCAGGCCTTCGACCGTGACCATGGGATCAAAGCCCTGACCTGACCCCAGCGCGTGACCAAAGCGGAAATTACGCGATTGCTGTGAGGTGCAGGTCAACACCAGGTCGCCCAATCCGGACAGGCCCGCCAGCGTTTCGGCCCGTGCGCCCAGTGCGAGGGCGAAGCGCAGCATTTCAGCATATCCGCGCGTCATCAGCGCAGCACGAGCCGAATCGCCAAGGCCCGCGCCGATCACGATTCCGGCGGCGATGGCGATTACATTCTTCATGGCGCCGCCCAATTCGGCCCCGACGGTATCATCGCTACGATAAAGCCGCAGGGTAGGGGTTGAAAGCAGGGTTTGCAGCGCCTCGTCGCCCCCGGCAAGGGTAAGTGCGGTTGGCAGGCCGCGCGCGATATCGGCTGCGAAGCTTGGCCCGGTAAGCATCGCCGCGCGGCAGGTGGGCCGCGCTTGCCGGATCATCTCAACCGGACCTGTCAGGGATTTCAGGTCAATGCCCTTGCAGCAGGCCACCAGCCAAGGGCTTTCCAGCATATGCCCCTGCATGGCCAGAAACGCACCCAAGGATTGCATCGGCAGCGAGAGAAGAATGGCGCTAGCCCCGTTCAAATCGGCACTATTCGGCGTAACAGTAACGCCGTCGGGCAGGGCGATACCCGGCAGGCGCGTTTCATTGCGCCTTGTCCGCTCCATCTCGGCGATATGTTCGGTGTTGCGTGCCCATAGCCGCACGGGATGGCCATTCTTGGCCAGCGTGACCGCAAGTGCAGTGCCGAATGCCCCTGCTCCCACGACGCCGATCATGCCTTGGCCCCCTTCTTGCCTGACCCGATCATGGCCGGGGAGCTTTGATCCAGGGGCCACCGGGGCCGGGCTTGCAGGTCGAACCCATCGCGCTGCCCCGCTTGAAACAGTTCGATCCCGGCCCAGGCGATCATAGCCGCATTATCGGTGCAAAGCCGCAGGGGTGGGGCGACAAATCCCAGGCCAAGTTGCGCCGAAACAGTCTCTAAACGGCTACGCAGAGCCTTGTTTGCCGCAACCCCCCCCGCCACGGCCAGCATGGGCCGCACGGGCGCCTGATCCAGATAGATCCGCGCGGCGCGCCGGGTTTTCTCTGCCAGGACTTCGGCGAGCGCCAACTGAAACCCGGCACAAAGATCGTGGCGATCTTGCACGGTGATACCGCCCTTTTCGGTAATCAGCGTATCGCGCGCCCGCAGCAGAGCTGTCTTGAGGCCCGAGAACGACAGATCGCAACCGGGCCGGTCCAGCAATGGTCGCGGAAACTGAAACCTGCGGGCATCGCCCAGGGCCGCTTCGGCCTCGACCGCTGGCCCGCCGGGTTGGGGCAGACCCAAAAGTTTTGCTGTTTTATCAAAGGCCTCACCCGGCGCATCGTCAATCGTGCCGCCCAGTCGCTGAAACTCGGTTGCGCTTTTCACGATCAGGAACTGGCAATGACCGCCCGATACCAGCAAAAGTAGATAGGGAAAGGCCAAGCCATCGGTCAGGCGCGGAGTAAGCCCGTGGCCTGCAAGATGATTGACGCCCACCATCGGCAACCCCGTCGCCGCAGCCAAACCTTTCGCCAGCATCACACCGGACAGCACGCCGCCAATCAGTCCCGGCCCGGCGGTAACGGCGATGCCATCCAGATCTGGCAGATTCAGCCCGGCAACAGACAAGGCCTGTTCTACGCAACCGTCCAGCCGTTCGGCATGGGCGCGGGCCGCGATCTCTGGCACCACCCCGCCAAAGGCGGCGTGCAATGCCGTCTGCCCCTCGACCACCGAGGAAAGTACCTCTGGCTGGCCATCGCGCAGGCGCACCACTGCGGCGGCCGTGTCATCACAGCTTGATTCGATTCCCAGAAAGGTCAGGGTGCCAGACATGGCTTTCCATTGCGGCCAGGGTTCCCTGCGAGGTAACACCCAAGACATGCCCAGACAATCCCGTGCCCTGACCATCCTGCTGACGCGCCCCTTGGCCCAAAGCGAGCGCTTTGCCGCAGCATTGGCCGGGGTGACCCACATGCCAGTCGTTATTTCCCCGTTGATGGAGACCAGATTTCTGCCCACAACGCTGCCAGAGGGCAAGTTTTCGGCGATTGTGCTGACCTCGGAATCCGGTGCCATTGCTGCGGGGCGGATGCGGGACCGCCTTCCTGCCAGGGCCTGGTGCGTGGGCGACCATACGGCCCGGGTCGCCGGGTCGCTTGGCTTTACGGCAACATCTGCCCATGGCGATGCGGCGGCCCTGATGGCCCTGATACGGCGCGAGGAGGATCGCGGTCCGCTGCTGCATCTTCGGGGTAGGGACGCGCGCGGCGACGTTGCAGAAACACTGACAAAAGGCGGGATAGTGACGCATACTGCCGTTGTCTATGAACAGGCGGAGCGTCCGTTATCTCCAGAGGCCATGACGCTGGTTCGAAGCGGGCAAACATTGATCGTGCCGCTGTTTTCACCGCGCTCTGCCCGGATTTTCGCGCAGATCGCGAGGGCAAGGCCAGAGCTTTGGCTGGCCGCCTTAAGCCCGGCCGTAGGCCATGAGTTGACAGGTCTTGGTCCCCGTGGGCTGGAAATCGCCGACACGCCCGACAGTGATGGCATGTTGCTGGCGGTACAACGGCTTATCGCCGCAGCTTGCAGTTCTTGATGCCGGGCGCAGGCAGGCATTACCTTACGTTCAGGCAGCAGAAAGAGTCGGCGATGTCCCAGACCGAAGACCCCACCCCCGCCCCGACGGATGCGGTTGCGCCAGAGGATGTCATTCGTGACAGGCCCGTATCGGCTGATCCGCTTCCGCGCGCCCAACGGCGCGGGCGCGGTTTTCTGGGGGGGGTCGTCGGCGGCGTTGTGGCGGCGGGATTGGGCTTTGGTGCCGCACAGCTTTATCCCAATGGTTGGCCGCTGGCCGCGACGGGCGATTTGCAAGCGCGACTGACGCAACAGACCGCCGAGATAGAAGCGTTGAAGGCTGAAGTCGGGCGCCTGTCCCAATTGGGTGCCACCGACGGCCAACTGGCGGACCGGATTGCGGCACTTGAAGCCAAGACCGCGCCGGTGGCAGACCTTTCGCCGGTCGAAAGCAAGATTGCCACGCTGGAATCACGTCTTTCGGCGATTGAGACATTGCCGACGGATGGCTCTTCTGCCTCGCCCGCCGCGATTGCCGCGTTGCGCGCCGATGTCGAGGCGCTGAAATCCGGGGGCACAACCGGGCTGGAAGGGGTGACGCAAAACGCCGAACAGCGCCTGAAAGCCGCCGAAGAGCGCGCGACGGCTCTGCAAGCCGAAACAGAGACCATGGTCGCCAAAGCCCGCGCACGCATCGCCTTGGGGCAGGTCGTGTCCGCAATGGACAGCGGTGTGCCTTATGCCAGCCTGCTGGGTGATCTTGGGAATGTGCCTGAGGCATTGTCCGCGCCCGCAACCAGCGGAGTCCCCACGATCGCGCAATTGCGCGCGGGGTTCCCCGACGCCGCGCGCGCCGCGCTGGAGGCATCGCTTCAGGCCGATATGGGGGCCACATGGTCCGACCGCATCAGCAGCTTCCTGCGCACCCAAACCGGCGCGCGATCCTTGCAGCCCCGTGAAGGCAACGATCCCGATGCGGTTCTGTCGCGCGCCGAGGCCAGTCTGGCCCAGGGCGATCTGACCGCCGCTTTGTCGCAGGTAGAGAGCTTGCCAGAGCCGGGCAAGGCGGCCATGGCCGACTGGCGCAACAAGGCGCAGCGGCGGCTGGCCGCGATTGCGGCGCTGTCTGCGTTGACGGCACAGATCGACGGGTAGGGGGCGCAGATGGTCTGGTCTTTGTTGAAGATTCTGTTTTTCGTTGCCCTCGTCGCCGTGTTGACGCTGGTGGCGGGTGCCTTGCTTGATCTTCAGGAAGGGCTGCGTATCCAGATCGCTGGCTGGGAATTTACCCTGACACCCCTTGCGGCGGTGATTGCGGCGCTGCTGCTGATGGCCTTGATCTGGCTGTTGATGAAGGTTGTCGGTCTGCTCGTGGCAACCCTGCGCTTTCTTAACGGCGATGAAACCGCGATCTCGCGCTATTTCGATCGCAACCGTGAGCGCCGCGGCTACAAGGCGATGTCCGAGGCGATGCTGGCTGTTGCGGCCGGAGAGGGACGTCTGGCGCTGATGCGGGCCCAAAGGGCCGAGAGGTATTTGCAAAAGCCTGAACTGACCAACCTTCTGGTAGCGCAGGCGGCGGAACTTGCCGGCGATGGCCGCCGCGCAGAGGCTGCCTACAAGGCGCTTTTGGCGCATGAGGAGACACGGTTCATCGCCATTCATGGTCTTCTGAAGCAGAAAATCGCCGACGGAGATACCGAAACTGCCCTGGCGCTGGCCGAAAAGGCCTTTGCCCTCAAGCCGAAACATGCGGCAACTCAGGATATCCTGTTGAAACTGCAATCGGACAAGGCGGACTGGAAAGGTGCCCGCGCCACGCTTGGCGCCAAGATGAAGGCGGGCGCGCTGCCGAAAGAGTTGTTCCGCCGGCGGGATGCCGTTCTTGCCCTGCAAGAGGCACGAGGTTTGCTGGATGACCAGTCCAGCATCGAACTGCGTGAAGCCGCGATCGAGGCCAATCGCAAGTCGCCCGATCTTATCCCCGCCGCCGCCATGGCCGCACGAAGCCTGACCCTGAAGAACGACAAGAAGGGCGCCACGCGCGTGCTGCGCAAATCCTGGGAGGCACAACCTCACCCCGATCTCGCCGCTGCCTTTGCCGAGATCGAACCCGAAGAAACTCCTGCCGCACGCGTGAAGCGTTTTGCTCCGCTGATCGCGGCCAATCCGAACCATGACGAATCCCGCCTGCTTCTGGCTGAACTGAACGTGGCGGCCGAGGATTTCCCTGCCGCACGCCGTGCCCTGGCCGACACTGTGACGCGCCACCCCACGCAGCGGGCGCTTGCGATCATGGCTGCCATCGAACGTGGTGAGGGGGCCGATGAAGCTGTGGTCCGGGGCTGGCTGGCAAAGGCGCTCACGGCGCCGCGCGGGCCACAATGGTGCTGCGACAAATGCCAGTCGGTCCACTCTGAATGGCATCCCATCTGCGACAATTGCGGCGGGTTCGACACCCTGAGCTGGCGTGAGCCGGTCGAGACATCAGGCCCAAGTGCCACGGGTGCCGAATTGTTGCCGCTGATCGTAAAGTCTCCGTCACCACCCGAGGGACAGAAGAACGACGTTATCGACCTTGCGGCCATAGCACGCAGCGCAAACTAGAGCGGCTTGCGGACAACCCTGTCCCGAGCCGTCCGGGCGGCAATTGGGACTTGCACGTCGTCCTCTTGCTGATCCCCAGATGAGGGGGCAGCGCAAGCTCGGCCGGCGATCGATCATTCAGGAAATCGCAACGCTGCGCGGCATCGTCTTGCCCAACTCATGAGAGGTTTTCCCCCTCAGCGTGATTGCCTTTTCCTATTACTCCGAGGCTCTCGCGCCCGTACAAGACCGTGGAGTGCGGTCCGAAAATAGCGCTTGCCAGAGCCTACTCCGCTCTTGCACTCGCCCCATGGACCGACTAAACGACCGTCCACACACAACGCTCATCCCGTGTCAGCATTGCAACCCGGGAAACGGCCGAAAGATCATCGACGGAGCAACCAGTAAGTTCCGATTGGATCTCAGGCGGTTAGAGCAAGGCGCCGGTGTAGCTCAGCTGGTAGAGCACGTCATTCGTAATGATGGGGTCGGGGGTTCGAGTCCCTTCACCGGCACCACTAACCACTTGAATATGAAGCGGTAAGTTGTGCGTACCTTTTTCTGGGCGCAGACGGTCAGCAAGTCTTACAAATTTTTCACAAGCTGGCGCGGTGCACTTGCGACAGCATGCCGTCCTCATCTTCGGCCAGAAGGCGCCAGAACCTGCGTTCCTGCGCGACGGCCACCATGGCAGACATGCCACCGCGCCCGCTGCCGAAAGGCGCAAGAAGATCGGCGGCCAGCTTGAAGCCGCGCACCACCATAGGGGTGATCGGGACAGGCAGCCAGCGGCGTAGGGCGGCAAGGCCCGCAAGGCCATAGCGCATGACCGCCAACTCTAACCCGGCGCGGAACTGCACGGAACCGGCGCCGAAATGTGCCGGGAAAAGCAACTGGTCGGGCACCTCGATCTGCCAGCCCTGACGGATCAGTCCGCCGGGCAGGAGGTAGCGGCGCGGATCGGACCAGCCGGTGATCTCGGTCCATCTGCCGCCGCGCCAGACCTGCATCGGTCGGCCGACCTGGGATAGGATCGAGGTCATGACCGAAAACCCGCGCGGACTGCGATTGCCGGGCAGGATCGCGGTATCGATTACCTGCGGCACCTGATCTCCGCAGAGGGCACGCACGGCAGCACTGGACAGTGCCGGGACCGACGAAAGGCCGGACAGAGCGCAGACCCCTGCGGCTCGCGCCTCGACGTCCAACGCCACGATGTCGGCGCAGAAGGCCGCGTTATCCGCAAGGTCTAGGTAGTGCAGTCCGGCAGCAATCGCTGCACGGGGCAGGTGATAGGGATCGTCGCCATAGGCATGAAACGGCCCAGCCGCATCGACCACCACCTGATGGCCTGCCAACACATGCAGATCGGTCCGGCGATCCATCCGCAAGGCCGCGCAGCCCAGTTCATCTGCCAGCCGTTGCGCCTTGCCCGCGTCTCGACCGGCCACGGTGACCTCATGCCCGTCACGAACCAGCAGCCGGGCCAGGCGCTCGCCAAAGACGCCATAGCCACCCAGGATCAGAACCTTCACCGCAAGAGCCTTTTCTGAAGCCCCGGGTCGGGCATACCGCACAGATCGGCGCGACCGAAGAGTGCATAGCGGTTGCGTGCCAGCCGACGGTAGAGCCGGTTCCGCAGCGGTTTCGGGAAGATGCGCAGGATGCCAACGAGCCGTGCAGCGCCCCCGAAGCGCCAGCCGGCATGGAGCACCGCCTCGAAATCGACATGCGCGACGCCACGGTCGATGAAAAGCCAGCTTGCCGGATCCTCGGGCACCAATCCGTAATGCCGCAAAAGCGCGGCACCAAGCGGGCTTTGGATCGGGCAGATCCGCACTGTTCCTGACCGATCCAGCCGGTGGATCATCCGCGCGCCCCAGCTGCAAATCGCGCATTCGCCGTCCATCACCGCCAGCGGCGCGCTGTCGTCGAAATCCGGAACGGCCGGATCCGCGCGAAAGGAGTATGGCTCGCCCATAGCGCGGGACTATCTGTCAAACCCTGGGCCGACGCAATCAAGCGGTGGCCCTGTCTTCTTCTATGCGGGTTGATCAGGGAGAGACATCACTTCGAGACAGCGGCAATTCGCTATCTACCTGCGCGGCGAGTCATTTCGGCACAGGAGCTTAGGGTTGCGTGTGGTTCGGCTCCTTCTGTGCCTGGGTCCGAACCTCCTCGAAATCGGTATAGCCGAGGTTGTGGAGAAACCGCGCCGTCTTTGCCCTCGATACCTCCGCAAGCTCGGTTGCGGAATGGGTTTCTGTAACTATCTTATTATAATGAAGAAATTCTGTATGCTGTATTTGCCGATGCTCATCCAGATGAGATCAGAGTCGGCGGTTGTATCAGGCGTGCGTTGAGCCTGATCGGAGAGGAGCATATCGGTCGTTCGTCTCTGGGTTGCGGGGCAACACTTACCGCAGCCCGCACGGAACCACGGTAATTGCCCTCATGTGGGGATCAAGTTCCCCAGCTTTGCGAGAGGTGCCCCGAGCGCGCTGGTTTGCGCCTCCTCTGCCGAACAAAGAGTTCTCTCGCCTTGCAAGCATCAGCGCGGCCTGCTGACCGCCTCGCAGATGGCTTCTGCATCCAAAGGCACCCGTCTTTCCGCGCTTAATCCAAGGTGGCCACGATAAGCACGCGGCCACACGCGCTACAAACAGATCTGCAAAATCTGAACTCCAGGCCCAGACCGATTCAGCCTGAACCCGACCCATCCGATATCGGCGCGCGCCACCTAGTGGGCCGTGCCAAAGTCTTTTTCGACCTGTTTGCGATGCGCCAGGAACGAGGCATCGCTGCGCGACAGCAGGGTGTAGAACATCGGCACGACGAACAGCGTGAAGGTTGTGCCGATCAACAGGCCGGTAAAGATCACCAGACCCATCGCCTGACGTGCCGCAGCCCCGGCCCCTTCGGCCAGGATAAGCGGCACAACCGCCAGCGCCATCGCCGCTGTGGTCATCAGGATCGGGCGCAGACGGGTCTTGGCCGCCGCAACAATCGCCTGACGACGGCTAAGGTTGTGATCTTCGCGCTGTTGGTTGGCGAATTCGACCATCAGGATGCCATGCTTGGTGATCAGACCTATCAGCGTGATCAACCCCACCTGCGTGTAGATGTTCAACGTCCCCGCCCCGAAATAGAGCGGCAGCACCGCGCCAAAGATCGACAGCGGCACCGACATCATGATGATGAACGGGTCACGGAAGCTTTCGAACTGCGCCGCCAGGACCAGATAGATCACCACGATCGCCGCCCCAAAGGCCAGAAGGATGGTATTGCCCTCGCTTTTTTCCAGCCGCGATTGGCCGGAGTAATCGATGAAGAACCCATCAGGCAGAGTTTCGGCAGCAATTCTTTCCAGTTCCGCCAGACCGACACCCGACGAAAGGCCGATCATCGGCATGGCCGACAGGGTGGCCGAGTTCAACTGGTTGAACTGTTCAATCGCAGCAGCATTGACCCCAGGGTCCAGCGTGACGACGGAGGACAGCGGCACCATCGCCCCCGACCCCGACCTGACAAAGAACTGCCCCAGACGTTCGGGGTTGTCGCGCCATTCCTTTGGCACCTGGGTGATGATGTCATAGCTGTTGGAATCGCGGTCGAATTGCGCAATCGCCCCACCGCCAACCAACAGCCCAAGGGTGTTGCCGATCTCGCTGACCGAAACACCCAATTGGGCGGCGCGGTCGCGGTCGATCACGATCCGCACCTGTGGCGCATCGAACGACAGGCTGTTCTGCACGACAATGAACTTGCCGGTCTGCAACGCCTTGGCGCGGATTTCATCGGCCACCTCGGCCACACGCTCGGGGGCGTGGATTGACTGGATCACCAAGGACACTGGCAAGCCACCCCCGGCACCCGGCAGGGTGGGCGGGGCAAAGACGTAACTTTGCAGGCCCGGAGCACCATCAATCGTGGTCTGGATCTGCTGCTGAATCTCTTTCTGGCTGCGGCTGCGATCGGCCCAGTCTTTTAGCGCCCAGATATAAAACCCGGTGTTGGTGGCCCCGCCCATACCGGCGACGGAAAAGGCGGTTTTCACCTCCTCAATGTCACGGGTGCGGCTGGCAACTTCGCGCGTGAAGGCATCGGTGTAATCCAGCGTGGCGTAGCGCGGGCCGTTCATGATGGCAAACAGCGCGCCGGAATCTTCCTCGGGCGCCAGTTCGGATGAGGTGTTCAGGAACATGAACCCCGTCGCACCAACCAGGGACAGCACCATCAGCAGCGTGACGGGCCGGTAGTCCAGTGACGAGGAAACCCGCCGTTCGTACCAGTTCGAGACACCGTTCAGCACCTTGTCCACGATCTGCTGGAACCGCCCTGGCGCCCCGTGGTTCAACAATCGCGCCGACATCGTGGGCGTGATGGTCAAGGCCACAAGCCCCGAAAGCACCACCGATCCTGCCAGTGTCAGCGCGAATTCGGTGAACAGCGATCCGGTCAATCCGCCGGTAAAGGCCAATGGCGACAGAACTGCAGCCAGCGTGATGGTCATCGCCACCACAGGGCCGGCGATTTCCTTCATGCCGACAATGGCGGCACGCGACGGGCTCATCCCGTCTTCGATATGGCGGTGGATGTTTTCCACCACCACAATCGCGTCATCCACCACCAGACCGATGGCCAGAACCATCGCCAGCAGGGTCAGAAGGTTGATAGAATAGCCGAAGGCCAGCATCACCGCGCAGACGCCCACCAGAGATAGCGGAATGGTGACAATGGGCATGACCACCGACCGGAACGACCCCAGGAACAGCAAGATCACCACGACCACAATCGCCACAGCCTCGCCGATGGTCTTGAACACCTCGCTGATGGATGCGGCGATGGTTTCGGTGGAATCGTAAACCATCGTAATGGTCATGCCCTTGGGCAGTGTGGCGTTCAGACCGGGCAGCGCGTTCAGCACATTGGTCGCCACATCCAACTGGTTTTCGCCCGGCGCGGGAATGATGCCGATAAAGGTTCCCGGCTCGCCATCAAAGGTCACAATCGCATCCCGGTCGCCCGAGGCCATTTCGATCTTTGCCACATCGCGCAGCCGCACCACGCCGTTCTTGCCCTGCACCAGGGGCAGCGCGCCAAAGGCATCGGCAGACTGGATTGTGGACTGCAAGGTCAGGGAGTAGCTGAAATATTCATTTTCGGTCTTGCCCGGTGCGGACAAAAAGTTCGATGCCCGGATTGCACCCAGAACCTCGGACGCGGTAACGCCGCGCGCCGACAGTTTCAGCGGGTCCAGCCAGATGCGCATCGCATATTGCGAGGCCCCCAGAATCTCCATCTGTGCCACGCCGCCGATATTGGTCACCCGCGGACGCACCACCCGCTCCAGATACTCCGTCAGTTGTTCGGGCGTCATATTAGGGTTCTGAACCGCCAGATACATCAGCGCAAAGGTTTGGCCATTACCCTTTACAATGGTCGGGTCTTTGGCATCTTCCGGCAGTTGCCCACGCACCTGCTGAACCTTTGACATCACTTCGGTCAGCGCAACATCGGGGTTTGCCCCCAGCTTCATCTGCACCGTGACGACCGAGGCCGAAGGCGTGGATTGGCTGGTGATGTAGTCGATGTTTTCGGTGGTCGAGACGGCAGAGGCGATAGGTGCGGTGATAAAGCCCTGGATCAGGTCGGGTGCGGCACCCGGATAAACGGTGGTGATGGTGATCACTGTCTCTTCGACTTCGGGGTACTGGCGCACCGGCAGGTTGACCACCGAGACCAGACCCAGAAACAGGATAAGCGCAGCCAGAACCGTTGACAGAACCGGACGGCGGATGAAGATCTCGGAAAAATGCATGACCGCTCCTTATTCGCCAGCGGGCGCGGCCAGCACGACCGAGTTGTCAACCTTGACCTTGCCACCATTGGTCAGGCGGTTCTGACCCGAAGTGACGATCTCTTCACCTGCCTCAAGGCCTTTCAGCACCTCGATCCGGGCGCCGGACCGACGGCCCAGCGTGACGAAAACCTGCTCGACCTTCAGGTCTTCCGCAGTCTCACCCGCGCGGATTACATAGATGGAATCGCCGTAAAGCGAGGAGCTGACTGCCGTTTGCGGCACTGCGATCACATTCGCCTCGCTGGGCAACGACACCCGGACACGCAGGAACTGACCGGGATAAAGTTTGCCCGACACATTTTCCACTTCGGCCCGTACCGACACCATGCGCGAATTTGGATCGACCCGAGGCTCGATGGCGATGATGCGGCCCTCTGCGCTCAGATCGCCGACTTCGGTGGTGACCGTCACGTTGCGGTCCAGCGCCAAAAGGGCAAGTTGCTGCTCTGGCACTGCAAAATCGACCCGCATCTTGGCAAGATCCTGCAGCGTGGCATAGGGCGTGCCCACAGCGACATACTGACCGATCTCGATCTGGGGAATGCCGATCACGCCGTCAAAAGGGGCTGTCAGGCGTTTGTCATCCAAAGCGGTCTGAACCTGTGCCACTTGCGCGCGTGCGGCTTCGGTCTGCGCTTCGGCACTTTCCACAGTGGTGGCGGCACTGACACCGCGCTCGCTGAGGGTCTGTGCCCGCGCAGCCTCGGTCTGGGCGACCCCCAGGGCGGCCTTGGCGGCGGCAAGCGAGGCTTTTTCGCTGGAATCGTCGATCTGCACCAAAAGCTGCCCCTTGGTCACAGTGTCATTGGCCTTGAACAGGATTTCGCGCACCAGCCCACCCGATTGAGTGGACAGATCAACGCCGCTGGCCGCAATGGCGGTGCCCACAGCCTCCAGCCCCGGTTCCCATGTGACGGCTTGCACCTTTTCGCTGGTCACCGGGACCGGTGGGGGCACCATGCCTGACAGATATTGGGCAATCATCCCGTCGCGGAACGATTTGAACCAGACGATACCGCCTACAATCAGCACCAGCAGGATGATGGCAATAGCTAAGCGCTTGAACATGGGTGCTCCTGTAGTGCTTTGTGTCGGCAAAAGTCAGCAGACGCGGCAGGTGTCTGAGTGAAGGAAATATCATGCTGACGTTGCCCAGCAGGTTCACCACGTCAGTTGTGCGAACATATCTGGCAAATACAGGCTTACAAGAAGCCTTTCATGGTTTTTGTCGGAAAGTAAACCGGGCAGTATGTTTTTTGAGGCGCGCAGACGCAGATTACGGCAAAAGTTCTGTTGGCCTGACTCTGAAAACAAGGCAACTCGGGTCATACTCGGCAAGCCGAAAACAGCAGGCCTGCGCGGTATCACCCTCACAAAGAGCTGACCGACCTTCCTCTTCCGCCGGCCCTGCTGCGACGGTGCAGGGCTTTGTCCCTGGCGGATCCTGTTGCACAAATGGGGGGATGCTGATCGGCCTTTTCCGCGAATAGATTCATCGGGCAGCCTTTGTGCCGAGCGCACTGCCGCTGGTGATCTTGTGCCCGGGTGGCATCTGGTCGAGCAGATCTGGCAGAACGGGCACGTCACGGACGCGCCGGTGGTGAAATCGGCGGTCTGGATTTCCAAGGATTTCTCATCGATCCCGGTGCTGATCTTGCGCCAGACGCGACGCTTCGGGCCGCCATGCTTGAAGGCATTTCACCCCCTGACCATTGTGCTTTGGACCAGCAGATGCAGCCGACCCGTCATAGGCTCAAAGGCGGTGGTGCCCTTCGGGCCCCTCTGGCGTAGCGACAGCATGCAGACGTCAGGGCCAGATGTGCTCGGGGACGGAACCCAAGCTGGTCGGGCGGTTGCCGCCAGGCGCACCGCTTTTGCCGCCTTGGGCGATCTATTCTCGCCAGGCCCGGCAGGCACAGGTGTAAATGACTTTCTGGCGACCCTGACCGGCTGCGCTCCGGGTTTTCACCGGACCTCGAAAATGAAGCCGAGGTTGCGGCTGGCACCTTCGGGCGGTGGGGCAAAGGGCGCGGCGCGGCGGATATGGTCAAGGCCCATGGCGTCGATCGCGGCATTGCCCGAGGATTTCAGCACCCGGACCGACGACAGGCTACCGTCGGTTGCAACGACAAAGCCGATCTGCACCGTGCCGCGGCCCGGGGCTGCCTTGCGCGGGGTCTTGCGGATTTTCTTCAGGACGGCGTTGCCCCAGGCCTTGGGGCTGGACTGTGCCGCAGATTGTGCCCCAGCCTTGGCGCCACCAGAGGTGGCGTGCGTCTCACGGGCGGCAGGCTGCTCGGTCGGCTTGTCCTTCGCCGCAGGGTTCGCCTTTGCGGCGGGTTTCTTCTTGACCTTTTTCTCGACCGCCTTCTTCACCGGCTCGGCCTTTTGCGGCACGACCTTGGGCGGTTCGGGTGCGGGCATGACGGCGGGGGCCACCTCGGCATCGGGGGCGTGCAGGTCGGGCAGAGGCAGGGGCGTCTGCGGCGCGGCCTGGTCCTCGGGCCGGGCGGGCTGCGGCGCGGCCTCTGGTGCGGCAAGCGAATCCACGACGTCGGGCGTTATCTGTGGCGCGGGGTCGGGCAGGGCCGAAACGGTGGGCGCGACGGCGACCGATACTGGCATGAGCGACAGCGCAAAGGGTTCCGGCTGGGGTGCCGGGGCGGCAAGGCTTGCAGCGACCGCCAGCCCGCCCAGAAGCGCTGCCGCCCCGATCCCGGCCCCGATCCAGCCTTGCAACCGCGCCCGGCGGCTGGATTCAAGCGCCAGCCAGGGGCAGGAGCCAAGGCGGCCTGTGGCAGGGCAGTGCGCGGCTGTCACGGCGACGCCTCCAGCCCGACGAGCGAGACATTGCGATACCCGGCCTGCCGCAACGCATCGAGCGCCTGCATCAACTGGCCATAAGACAGGCTGCGGTCGGCGCGCAGGTAAAGCGGCGTATCCGTCCGTGATCCGGTGCGGGCCGCAAGGGCGCCGGCCAGCGCGCCCGGCGCGATCGGCTGGTCGGCCAGCACAAGGCCCTGCGCGGTCAGCGTGATCCAGACCGGGTCTCTCGGACGCTCTGACACCGGGGCGCCAGAGGCGGGCAGATTGACCGGCACATCGACCGTAGAGAGTGGCGCCGCCACCATGAACACGATCAGCAGCACCAGCATGACGTNNGCAGCACCAGCATCACGTCGATGAAGGGCGTGACGTTGATCTCTGCCAGCTCTTCGCCGCCTTCTTTGGTGTCAAAGGCCATTCAGGGCCCCCGCTCGGTTGTGGCGTTCAGGCGGCGGCGGTCGATCTCGCGGCTGAGAAGGCGTTCGGCCAGAGCCGAGACATCCTCGAGGCGGTGACGGAACCCGGCGATGTTGCGGATCAGCAGGTTATAGACCAGCACCGCAGGAATCGCCGCCGCAAGGCCGATCGCCGTGGCCAAAAGAGCCTCGGCGATGCCGGGGGCGACAACCGACAGGCTGGTCGTCTTGGTCGCCGCGATGGCAAGAAAGGCATTCATGATGCCGAACACGGTGCCGAACAGGCCGATGAAGGGCGCGGTGGCCGCGATCTGCGCCAGAAGGCCGACACCGCTGCGCAGCGAGTAAAGTGCTGTCGCCTCGACCCGGCGCAGCCCGATGCGGCAGCGTTCGTGCAGGCCTTCGGCCTCGATCTGGCCGATGGCATCGGGCAGGGCGGCCAGCTCGGTCTCGATCAGGCGCAGCATGGCGGCCCCGGCCTCGGGGGCTGCGGGCAGGCGCGCGGAAAGCCCGCCTATCCCTTCGGCCGTCGAGGCCAGTTGAAAACTTTTGCGCAGGCGCCCACCGGCGCGGGCGATCTCGACCGATTTGAACAGAAGAACGGTCAGCACAAGAAAGACCATGGCGGCAAGACCCGCCATGACCGTTTTGACCACCCAATGCGCCCGCAGAACGATGGACACGAGGTCGGTCGGCTCGGCCGGTTCCGCCACCGCCGATGCAGGTGACACAAGGCCGCCCGCATCGCCTGCCACGGTGGTGCCGCCCGCCATGGTGTCGCCCGACTCGGGGGCACCTGTCTCCGGGGCGGGCAGGGTGGGCAATTCGCCAAGGGGGCTGACCGCCGGGGGCGCCGGGGCCTCTGTCATCGGCACTGCAGGCGGTTCCTGCGCCGCAAGGGGTTGCGACAGCAAGAAGGCTAGGGCGATCGGGGTCAGCAAGGGCCGCATGGCGTCGTCTCGTTACCAGGTAAAGGTCTTGCCGACGGTCAGCTTGGTGTTCCGCCCGGCCCCGGCATCCAGCGCCAGGTTGTTGCGATACTGGGTATCGAAGACGTTCTCGACGGTCAGCGAGATATTCATGCCCTCCAGCGCGCCGGATTGGGGCGTGTAGGTCACAAACACATCATGGGTGTTGAAGCTGGGCGCCGAGGTGGTGGCCGAGACGGTGGTGATGTCGTCATACCAGTTGGCGCGCCAGCCCACGACCAACCCCTGCGCCGGCAGCTTGGCACCAAGGGTGACCGAGACGTTTTCGGCCGGGGTGTCGGCCAGCACCGTGCCATAGCTTGCCCCGGGTGTGCGGTTGCGGCTGCGGACATCGGAATAGGCCAGGTTGGCAAACCAGCGTTCGGCATCATAGGACGCCTCAAGCTCCACGCCCCAGGTTTCCGCCTTGTTGATGTTGATGAAGGCGGGCGAGCCGGTGGCGCCGGTGGTGTTCGAGGCGATCATGTCGTCCAGATCGTTGTGGAACGCCGTGGCCTTGAATTGCAGGCTGTCGCCGTCAGAGATCAGACCTTCCTGGCGCAGGGTAAAGCCCAGCTCGATCGTGTTGGCGGTTTCCTTGTTCAGGTTCAGGCTGGGAACCTGCACTGCGCCGGCGCGGCTGGTGCCATAGGAATACAGCTCGTCCAGCGTCGGCATCCGTTCGGTGCGGGCCAGGGTGCCGAACAGGCCGAGCTGGTCGTTCACCTCATAAAGCAGCTGCAACTTGACCGACGAGGCGCTGTCGCTTGATTCGGTCGCGCCGACCGCTTCCGAGGCGGCCGCGGGCGTGCGTCGCCCGAAATCGATGCGCATACCGGGCACCAGTGTCAGCTTGTCGTTCCAGACGAATTCGCCCTGTGCATAGATGCCCAGCTTGTCGTCGGTGCCTTCCGGGTGGAAGCCCATGGCACCCAGCGAGGAAGTGGCCGAACGATCCTGCGACGAGACCTGCGCGCCGACGATGATGCTGTTGTCCCAGGCGCCGCTGCCGAAAGTGATGCGGTTTTCGGCCTTGAGCGCCGTGGTCGAATAGCCGAACTGGCCATCGCACAGCACCTGGAAGCTGCCGGGCGAACAGAAGGCCCCCAGCGAAAAGTTGTCCTTCTTCACCTCGGTATCGGTATGCGACAGCGTGACAGTCAGGTCCAGCAGGTCACTGTCGGGGAAACTGTTGTTCCAGGTCAGCGTTGCGGTTTTGTCCTTGGCGTGGATGTCGGCCGTGCCAAAGCTCGAGGCCGCAGCGCCGCCGGTTTGCGCAACCAGCGCGTCGTCAAGGTCGGTATCGGTCTGTGAATAGGCGAAGGTCAGTGACTGGCTGTCGTCGGCGCCAAAGGTCAGCTTGCCTTTCAGCAGCGCCGACCAGCTTTCATGCGCGGTGCCGGCAATGACATTGCCGTCGCCACTCACCATCTCGCCGCCCGATGAGCGGTTGACGGCGCCAAGGAATTCCATCTTGCCCGTCCGCTGGGCAAAGATCACACCTTCGCGATGGCCGTCGCCATTGGAGCTGTAGGACAGGCTGGGGCGCACGGCCACGCTGTCGCCCTCGCCCAGAAAGTCCGCGGCATCCTTGGTGGTGAAGTTCACTGCGCCGCCGATGGCGCCAGAGCCGTTCAGCGTGGCCGCTGCCGGTCCCCGCAGAACCTCGACCCGCTTGAAAAGCTCGAGGTCGCCGAAGAACGAGCCCATGCGGTATTGTTCAAAGAACTTGGGCGCGCCATCGACGGAAACCTTGATACGCTCTTCCGAGGCGGCCTGTTCGGCATTGCCGATCCCGCGGATGTTGAAGCTTTGCCCCAGCGGTCGGGCCGAGGCACCGGCAATCGCCATGCCGGGAACACCCTTGAACAGGTCGGCCAGCGTCGTGAGCTGGCGGGTGTTGAAGTCGTCCTGCTCCAGTGCGGTCACCGACTGGGGGGTGTCGAGGGCGACCTTGGCACTGCCCGCGCCAAAGATCATGCGGCCCAGAAGCTGGAAAATCCCGGTATCCTCGGCGTGAACCGGCGAGGCAAGGGCGATGGCGGCGACCGTCGTGGTCAGCCGAAGTCGGTTGAAGGCAGGCATGTCATTCCCCAAGGTTGTCCGCAAGGGGCTGGCCACGGCGTTCGACCGGTGAAGCTGGCACGCAGAAAATTGACTTGAATTGTCAGGTTTGGGGCAATAAATAGACCAACTGAAATTGTCAAGCATTACACGACACGCCGCGCACCAGCCTTCCGCCAGACGCGCCAACGAATACTCTGGAGGAATGATGGACTCGTCAGCCCGGCTTGATGCCGCCCAAATCCGCAATCTTCGTGCCGAAAATCCCAAGTTGCGCGCCCGCGATCTGGCCGAGGCGCATGGCCTGCCCGAGGCAGCCCTGGTGGCAGCCCATCTGGGTGCCGGGGCGACCGCGCTTCAGGCCCATCCAGACCGGCTGATGCCCCTTGCGGGCGAGTTGGGCGATGTGATGGCCCTGACCCGCAACCGCAATTGCGTGCATGAGCGCAAGGGTATCTACAAGACCTACCACTCGGGTTCCTGGGCGCAGATGATCCTGTCGTCCGAGATTGACCTGCGGCTTTTCGCCAAGCATTGGGTCCATGCCTATGCGGTGGTTGAGGGCGACAAGCGGTCGGTGCAGGTCTTTGATGCGGCGGGCGATGCCGTTCACAAGATTCACCTGACCCCGGCGTCGGATGTTGCCGCGTTCGACCGTCTGGTCGAGGCGCTGGCCATTCCGGCCGAAATGCCGCTGTTCGAGGCGCGCAAACCTGTTGAAGGCCCCCGCGCCGTGCCCGAGGCGACCAACGCCCTGCGCGCCGGCTGGGCCGCGATGACAGATACCCACCAGTTCCTTGGTCTGGTGAAGGATCAGGGCATGAACCGGCTGGGCGCCAACCGCATCGTGGGCGCCCCCCATGCGCGCGCGCTGCCAACCGGTGCGGTTCTGTCGGCGTTGGAGCTTGCGGCCTTTTCGGAAATTCCGGTGATGATCTTTGTCGGCAATGCCGGTTGCATCCAGATCCATTCCGGCCTGATCGGCAAGACGGTGATGATGGGGCCATGGATCAACATCATGGACCCGCGCTTCAACCTGCACCTGCGCGGCGACCGCATCGCCGAGGTCTGGCATGTGGTCAAGCCCACCGCCACTGGCCCGGCCGTCTCGATCGAGGCGTTCGATGGCGATGGCGAGCTGATCCTTCAGATCTTTGCCTATCGCAAGGACCGGTCGGGCGATGCCTGGAACGCGCTGGTCGAGGGGCTGCCGCATCTCGAGGCGGTTTCGGCATGAGAATTTCCCGCCGCGCCCTTCTTCTTGCCTCTGGTCTGGCCGCGCTGCCCTTGCGCGCGGCAACGGCCCCCCGCGTCGTGGTTCTGGGCGGCGCCATCGCCGAGATCGTCGCGGCCCTCGGGGCCGAGGCAGAGATGGTGGGGCGTGACAGCACCTCCACCTATCCGGCCTCGCTCTTGTCGCTGCCCGATGTGGGTTATGTGCGTGCCCTCTCGACCGAGGGGGTGCTGTCGCTGGCTCCAGACCTTATTCTGGCCGAGCCGGATGCCGGCCCGCCCCCGGTTGTCGAGGTTCTGAAGGCGGCGGGCGCGAAATTCGTGACCATTCCTGGTGCGCCGGATGCCGAGGGAGTGCTGGCCAAGATCGCCGCCACAGCGGCAGCCCTGGGCCGCGAGTCCGAGGGCGCGCTGCTGGCCGATCAGGTCAGCGCCGATCTGGCAGAGGCCAGGGCCAGGGCCGCCGAAGTGACAAAGCCGGTTCGCGTGCTGTTCGTCCTGTCGCTGCAAGGCGGGGCTGTCCGCGCCGGGGGGCAGGGATCGTCGGCCGAAGGAATCATCACGCTGGCGGGCGGGGTCAATGCCGCCACCGGATTCACCGGCTTCAAGCCGATGACGGACGAGGCGGTTCTGGCGGCCAACCCCGAGGTCCTCCTTGTGATGGACCGCGAGGGCGAATTGTCGATCACGCATGAAATGATCGGCGCCCATCCCGCCCTTGGCCAGACCGAAGCGGCGCGCACGGGCCGCATCATCGCCATGGATGGGCTGTTGCTGCTGGGCTTTGGCCCGCGCACGGGGCAGGCGGCGCTGGCGCTGAACAAGGCGCTTTACGGGTCGGGGCAATGACGGCGGCGCGCTGTCTTTTCCTGCCGCTTCTCATGCTGACCGTCCTCGTGGCGGGGCTGGGCACCGGGAGCACGGGCCTGTCGCCCCTGCGTCTGGCCGAGGCGGTGCATGGCGGGCTGACCGCGCAGGAGCGTATCGTCCTGTGGGACATTCGCCTGCCACGGCTTTTTCTGGGCCTGCTGGTCGGGGGCGGCCTTGCGGTTTCCGGGGTGCTGATGCAGGCGCTGTTCCGCAACCCGCTGGCCGATCCGGGTGTGATCGGGGTCAGCCCCGGTGCCGCGCTTGGCGCGGTGATCGGCATCCTTTTGGGCGGGGCAGGGCAGTGGGTCGTGATGGTCGCGGCCTTCTTTGGCGGCTGGGGCGCGGTTGCCCTGCTGACACGCATCGCGCAACGCGGCGGGCAGACCGACATCGCGCGGCTATTGCTGGCCGGGGTTGCCCTGTCGGCGCTGGTCGGCGCGATCACCGGCTTGCTGATCACCATGGCGAACGACACCCAGCTTCGTGACCTGTCCTATTGGTCAATGGGTTCGCTGGGCGGCGCCACCCGGCAAAAGGTTGCGCTGGCGGTTCTAACGATCCTGCCGGTGATGTTGTTGGCTCCGCGCCTTGCGGCGGGGTTGAACGCGCTGTCCTTGGGCGAGACGGCGGCCTTTCACATGGGCCACCGGGTCGAGCGGTTGAAGCAGACCGCGATCCTGATGACGGCGCTTGCCACCGGCAGTGCCGTGGCCCTTGCCGGGGGAATCGGCTTTGTCGGCGTTGTGGTGCCGCATCTGGTGCGGCTGGCGCTGGGGCCGGACCACCGGGTCGTGCTGCCATTGTCGGCCATTCTGGGCGGCGCGCTGGTGGTTCTGGCCGATGTGCTGGCCCGCACCCTGACCGCCCCGGCCGAATTGCCCATCGGCATTCTGACTGCCCTGGTCGGGACGCCGGTGTTCCTGCAAATCCTGCTGCGGAGGCCCGCGTGACGTTTGAGATTGATGGCCTGAGCGTCCGGCGCGGGGCCAGAACGGTGCTGCACGAGGTAAGCCTGACGCTGCAGCCCGGTGCCGTGACGGTGCTGATCGGGCCGAACGGGTCGGGGAAATCCACGCTGCTGGCGGCGCTGTCGGGGGCCTTGCCCTATCAGGGTTCGGTCCGGTTGCATGGGGCTGAGGTGCGCGACACCGGCCCCGAGGCGCTGGCCGGCCGACGCGCCCTGATGAGCCAGCAGAGCGAGCTGGCCTTTCCCTTTCCGGTCCACGAGATCGTCGCCCTTGGCGCGCGCAGGCCGCTGCCGCGCACCCGGATCGACGGCCTTCTGGCCGAGGTCGGCCTTGCGGGCTTTGGTCCGCGCAACGCCATGGCGCTGTCGGGTGGCGAGTCGCAGAGGATGCATCTGGCTCGGGCCCTGGCGCAGGCCGAAACCGCCGATGCCGCCTTCTGGCTGATGCTGGACGAGCCGGTATCGAGCCTGGATCTTGCACATCAGATGGCCACGATGGACCGCGCGCGCGCCTTTGCCAGCGCGGGGGGCGGCGTCTTGATGGTGTTGCACGACCTTAACCTGGCCGTGCGCGGCGGTGACCGGATCATTGTGCTGCACAACGGGGCCATAACCGCCGACGGCACCCCGCAAGAGGTGATGACCGACGCCATGATCGCAAGGGTCTATGGCTGCGACCTGCCAGTGAACAAGGTGCCGGACCGCGCGCCGTTTCTTCTGGTTCAATCGCTGCCGCGAGCTGCGGGTTCGGCGCAGGGTCGGCCAGCCATATAGCCGCGAATATCCTGCATTGCGCCTGCCAGATATTGACGTCTTTGGCGCACCGATGGACCGGCGCGATGCGGGCAAGGCGCAACGGCTGGCAGATGAGCCGGGCTGCGGAGGGGCAAAGGAACGACGCCTGTCGGGGACTAGCTTCTGTCCTCGACGTGAATGATGCGGCCGTCCTCAAGCGTCAGGATTCGGTCGGCCCGGTCGAGGATACGGTTGTCATGGGTGACAAGCAGCGTGGTTGTCCCGCGGGCCCGTCCCATCCGTTTCAGAAGATCGACCACCTCGGCTGCACTGTCCTTGTCAAGCGCCGCTGTCGGTTCATCCGCCAGCACAAGGGCCGGGCTGGACACCAAAGCGCGGGCAACCGCCACCCGTTGCTTTTGCCCGCCCGACAGGTTGGCGGGAAGATAGGTCGTGCGCTCGGACAGGCCGACAAGTCCAAGGGCATGGATTGCGGCCTGTTCGGCAGTATTGTCTGACAGGCCGCCATGCACCTGCAGGCCCATCATCACGTTCTGGGCGGCGGTCAGGCTTTCGTGCAGGTTATGGGCCTGAAAGATGAATCCAAGCCGGCGGCGCAGCCCGACAAGTTGTGCCTCGCTTGCACCGTTCAACTCTTGCCCCAAAAGTCGTAATGATCCGTCCTGCACGGCGCGAAGGCACCCGACAAGCGTCAGAACTGTCGTCTTGCCTGACCCAGAGGGGCCCATGAGCACCGTGAAATTGCCACGATGCAGTGTCAGGCTTACGTCGAACAGGGCCTGCTTTCTCATCTCTCCACTGCCGAACCAATGGTTCAGGCCGCGCACATCGACGATGGTCTCTTCGCCCATGGCACCCCTTCAGAACAGATCGGCCGGATCGGCGGCGGCAAGACGGCGGGTGGCAACGGCCCCCGACAAGGCCGAGAAAACGATGGTTCCCAGAAACACGCTGATTGCCATAGACGGCGTCATGGCCAGTGGCAGCGTCGTGATCGCGCCCATCAGTGTCAGGATCGTCGTACCGACGATCAGCCCTGGAATGAAACCGAGGATGCCCAGCACCAGTGCTTCTTCGAAAACGACCCCTAGAAAGAAGCCGGGGCCGTAGCCCATCGCCTTGAAGGTCGCGTATTCGCGCAAATGGTCGGCCACGTCTGTGGACAGCACCTGATAGACGATGACCAGCCCGACCAGAACACCAATCAGCACGCCAAAGCCGAAGATGATGCCTGTCGGGCGCTTCGCTTGTTGATAGCGCAGATCGTCCTGCGCAGCCTGGGCATATGTGCGGATGCGCAACGACGGGTCAGAAATCAGCGTCTTGAGCCGCGTGACCACCGCCTCGGGTTGCGCGCCAGGGCGCAGGGTCAGCAGGATGTGGTCGGGTGCGGCGGACCTGCGCGCCGGAAACAGCGACAGAAAGGTCTGGTCGGAGACAAGCATGTAGCCATCTGCGCCAAAACCCCCGCCACCTGCAAAGGTGGTATAGGCCGTCACCGTGCGGCCCTGCGTTTCGAAGGACAGGGGTGTCTGTGGGCGGATGGCGGCCGCTTCGGCTTTCCCCAGGCCCCGCGCCCGACGGTCAAGGATCGCGGCGTCCTGCACCTCCAGCCGCGCCAGGTCACCGGCGATCCTGGGGGCCAGAAAGGCCGGTTTTGCGGGGTCGATGCCAAAGGTTGTCAGGCTTATATCCTTGTCGCCCCGTTCCCAATGCACGTTGGCGATAAACAGGCTCATGCCGTCGGCAACGTCCGGATCGGCCATCGCCTGCAAGAGCCACTGTCGGGCGACATTGCTGCCATCGGTCAAGGAATTGGCGTCACCTGCCGAGATCATCACATCGGGCTGAAAGAACGCATAGGGCCGCAAGGTTGCCGTTGCCATGGAGTTCATGATGCCCAACTGCACGAAGACCAGCACATTGGCAAAGGCCACGCCGGCCAAAGCCGCGGCAAAGCGGGTCCGGTTATGGGTCAGTTGCAGCCAGCCCAAGGGCAGCCGACCGAATAACCGTTGCAGAAGGCGGTTCATGGCGTGCCCTGTGCCGTGGTGTCGATACGGGCGATCACCTCAAGATTGGTGAAACGCGCGGCAATTGCCGAAGACGCGGCGTCAAGTGCCACCAGAACCCGGATGACGCGGGCATCCTTGTTCTCGGCCGCGTCATCCGAGATCAGGCCTTGCCGCCCCACCGTTAGCCCGATGCTGTCCACGCGCCCTTGCAGCGTTACCCCAAGCGAGGCGGCCACCATCTCAACCGGTTGACCCGGGTTGACGGCGCTGATCCGGTCTTGCCAGATCTCGACCTCGGCCATCATCTGGCCGGTGTAGCCCATGTCCATGATGCCGCCTGCGGGCGGGCGCTGGCCGGGGGTGGCGTGGATGTCGAGGATCGTTCCGTCGATGGGGGCCACCACTTCGGACCGGGCCAGATCAAGCCTTGCCCGTTCAAGATCCGCCTGGGCCGCATCCACGTTGCGAACCGCGACGATCACGTCAGGCTGATCTTCAAGAGCCACGGCAGAAAACCGGTTCAGCGTCGCTTCGGCGCGGGTCACAGCCAGTCGTGCGCTTTCTTCGGCGGTGTGAACCGCATCCAGCGTCGCCTGGGCTGCCACGCCACGGGAGAAAAGTTCCTTCGTGCGCAAGAGTGTCGCTTCGGATTCAGCGAGATTTGCCACCGCCTGATCCAGAACCGCCTGCGCCTCGTCCCGGCTGGCCTGGACGGCGGCGCGTGTCTGGGCCAGATTGGCCTCACGCACAGCAAGGTTGGCCTCTGCCATGAGGACGGCGCTTTGCAAGGCGGTGCGATTGTCCAGCCGCGCCAGCACCGCCCCCTTTGTCACCTGCTCACCCACATTCACCAGAACCTCTGCCACACGGGCATCCCCGGAGCCGTAAGGGGCGGCGACCACAGAGACGTCTCCCCGTGGCATGATACGGGCAAGTCCTACGACATCTGTTGGCAACATCGTTTCGGCCAACCTGGGCGGCAGGTCGATCTTGGGCGGTAAGGCAATCGGGGCGTCGGACCCTCCCCCCGGTTGCAGGCCGGTCACCGCGTAGAACTTTTTCAAACCTGGAGGCTGGAAATACATGCCAAGCACGGCGCCAGTGAACATGAGGACAGGCACCAGGAGAACCAGCAGGAAGCGCATGCGAAACCAACGGCGTGGAGGCTGAGGCTGATCCGCGTCGAGGTGCAGATCAAGCGGCAGGTCAGGTTTGGCGGGGCTTGTCATGGGTGATGGCTTTCGGAATCGGGCAATGACACGTCACCTTGCGGCAGTTCCGTCGTGCGCGCGCCACGATGTAGGGATTTTGAGGAAGGGCGCCAAAGGCACGCATCGCCTCAACCGTGCAGCCCGCCTTTTGTAACGCCTGATAAAGCCCTGCTTGCGTCAGGAAGCGGGCGACCGGGAACAGCCGCAACACCCGCAACAGAAAGCGCAACCGCAGCGGCAGATCGCCGAAACGCCGTGTTTTGCGGATCAGCAAGCCTGCAGGGGCAAGCCTGCCCTGCAAATGATGCAGAAGGTTCAGCAGTTCATCGACAAGATGCAGCGCATTGAAGACACGGATGGCGTTGAGGGGGCCGCCCTTGGGCAAAGTTACCGCCCCGACCATCTGGAAATGCAGGTTCGGCGGCGCGCTGACCGCGGTCAGCAACGCCTCATCTGCCGCGACGTCCCTGATTGGCCGGGCGGCATGCCGCTTTGCAAAGCGGCTCCAGAAACGGACGGCGGTGCTCACGCCCGGACCGTGGGCTGCGAGCAGGCCTCGGCCAGCGTTTCCGGCACGTTCAAAAGCGCCTCCAGCCCGCAATTACCCCGCGTCAGATCCTCAAGCGTCACCATGTCAAGCTCATGGTAGAAGGCCTCGAGCGCACGGGCGATGTAGCCTCGCAGACGACACTCGGTGGACAAAGGGCAGGTATTGGCGTGCGCGTCAAAACACTCGGCGAAGGGATACCCCGCCTCGAACACGCGAAAGACCGACCCCATCGATATCTGCTCGGGTGCCCGCGCAAGCCGCAGGCCGCCATGCCGCCCACGCAGGGTTTCGATGAAACCATGTGCCTGCAAGCCGTTCACCACCTGCAGAAGGTGGTTGAGCGAGGCATTGCTGACCAGAGCAATCTCGGATGTGCGCAGGGTCTTGCCCCTATTGAGGGCGCAGGCCATCAGGACACGGGCCGCCAGATTGGTCTTTGTGGTCAGGCGCATCGAAGTCCCGTTCGCGGTGCAACTTTTTCTTTCTTACACGTCCCGGACGCCATGGGACTTGATCCAGATCACATGCAGGGGCCTTTCGGCGAGATAAGTCTATTCAAAGAATCAAGTTATCGGACCCCTCTCCTTGAAAAGCGCCAGAACATCATCGCAAGCCTGGCTCGCCCCCGGGAAGAAAACCGGCAAGCGTGCAGCCTTGCTTTCGGTTCTGGCGGGCCTCTTGTGGATCGGTCAGGCGGGCATCGTCGCCCGGGCCTTGGGTGCTTTGTTGCAGGGTGGGCCGGTTCAGCCGATCCTTGCGGGGCTTCTGTTCGCCCTTCTTGGCGCGGCCCGTGCGATACTGAACTACTGGTCCGAAACCCTTGCCCAGACCGCCGCCGATGCCGTCATCCGACAGGCGCGCGACGCGATTGTACGGGCCGAGACCGGTCGGACCGACGACAACCCGTTCGGAGGGGCCGGGGCGATTGCCGCTCTTGCCGGCGAGAAGCTGGAACTTCTCGGCCCTTTCCTGACCCGATTTGGCTTGGCCAGGGCGCGGGTGGTGGTGTTGCCCGTGACGATCCTCGCGCTTGCCTTCTGGCTGTCTTGGGCGGCGGGTGTGATCCTTCTGCTTGCTGGCCCCCTGATCCCGGTCTTCATGGCGCTGATCGGACTTGCCGCAAAGGAAGCCAGCGCCCGTCAGATGGCCGAGATCGGTACGTTGAACGATTTTCTGGTGGAACGCCTTTCTGCGCTGGTGGACATTCGCCTGCTGGGCGCGGGCGACCGCGTCATGGCTGGCTTCGCCGCGCAGGCGGGCGACCTGCGGGCGCGCACCATGGCCGTGCTGCGGGTAGCCTTCCTCTCCTCGACCGTTCTGGAGCTTTTCGCAGCCATTGGGGTGGCCATGGTGGCGGTCTTCGTCGGCTTTTCCCTGCTGGGCGCGCTGTCCTTCGGCACATGGGGTGCCCCGCTTTCGCCCGAGGCGGGGATATTCCTTCTGCTTCTGGCACCCGAGTTCTTTCAGCCGCTGCGCGATCTGGCCGCCGCCTGGCATGACAAAGCCGCCGCCGATGCGGTGCTTGAAGAGGTCGCCATACACGCCGCCGACCCGGGGCTATCGCTGCCGGGACAAGGGGCAAGGGTGCCACCGCTGCCGGGGCCGTCTGCCGTGACCCTGCGCGGTTGCCGCCTGCCTTCGGGCAAGACTTTGCCAGACATAACGATCCAACCGGGGGAACGCGTGGCCGTCGTCGGGGCAAGTGGCGCTGGCAAGACAAGCCTTCTGCGCCTTGTGGCCGGGCTAACGGTGCTGGATCAGGGCGAGGTGCATGTCGCCGGACAGCCCTTGAGCGATGCGAATGCCGATGCCTGGCGGGCGCGGTTGGGGTGGATGCCGCAGGCGCCGCATTTCCTGACCGGAAGCCTGCGGGCAAACCTGACACTTGGGCGGCAGGGCGATCTTGCCCATGCGCTTGGGGTTGCAGCCGCCACGGATGTGGCCCAGACCCTGCCGCGCGGGCTGAACACCCGCCTTGGCGAAACCGGCGGCGGGTTGTCTGGGGGTGAGGCGCGGCGGATGACGCTTGCGCGCGCCATCCTGTCTTCGCCTGACCTGATCCTTGCCGACGAGCCAACAGCCGATCTGGATCCGGCGACCGCCAAGCTGGTGACAGCGGGCCTCTTGTCTGAAGCCGCACGAGGCGCCACGCTGATCGTGGCCACCCATGATCCCGAATTGGTCGCGCAGTTGGACAGGGTGATCGACCTTGCGGCTGCGGGATGAAGCATCTTTGGCCAATCCTTGAACATATCTGGCGCGACCAGCGCAGCGCGCTGATGCGCGGGGCGGCGTTGATGGCCGTTGTCCTTGCAATGGGAGCGGCCCTTCTGGGCCTTTCGGGTTGGTTCATCACGGCCGCTGCGGTCGCAGGGCTTGCCGGAACGGGGGCCATGTTTGATGTCTTTCGACCCTCGGCTCTGGTGCGGTTTCTGGCGCTTGGGCGCGCGGCGGCGCGCTATGGCGAGCGTCTTCTGACCCATGATGCCACCCTGCGCGCGCTGGAAAGCCTGCGCCTCCGGGTGCTGGCGGCGTATCTGGCCTCTCCGCATGACAGGATGCTGCGGGTCCGCGGCGCGCAGGCGCTGAGCCGGCTGACGGCGGATATTGACGCCCTGGATGGCTTGTCGCTGCGGCTGGCCTTGCCCGTGCTGGCGGGGGGTGTGGTTCTGGCCTTGGCCCTTGCAGCCCAATGGGCGCTGACCGGGCCGGTTCTGGCGATGTGGATCATCGGTGGGTATTTTCTTGGTGCGCTCTGGGTCGCCCGGCGGGCGGCGCGGCGGATGGTTCCGCTATCGCGCCGGACCGAAATGGCGGCGCAGGCATTTCGGGCTCGGCTGATCGACATGATCCGCGCAAGGAACGATCTGGCCATTTACGGACAGCTCGAGGTGCAACGGAAGGCTGTTCAGGTGGCGGAGGATCGGCGCTTCGCCCTTCGGAACGCCCTGAACCGGGCCGAGCGGCAGGTTGGACTGATGCTGGCGCTGCTCGCAACGCTGGTGTCCGCAGGCACGCTGGCGCTTGGGCTGGCCGCCGCGCAGGCGGGAAGGCTGGCCCCCGCGCTTGGCGCGATGGCGTTCTTCGCTGCTCTTGCGCTGGCCGAGGTCGTGGCCCCCCTGCGCCGGGCGCTTTCGGATTTCGGGCGCATGGTCGATGCGGCCCGGCGGGTGGGCCGTAACCTTTCTTCGCCGCCCACGATTGCAGATGGGGCCCCGGAAGGTGCGGTCGAACTTGTTGCGCAGGGGCTGGACCTCACACGACCGGGCGGGCAAATTCCGATCATCGCGGGGCTGTCTTTTGCCCTGCACCCTGGCGAGACGGTCGCACTGACCGGGCCGAGTGGGTCGGGCAAATCGACGCTTCTGCTTGCATTTGCAGGGCTGCACAAGCCGGTCGCCGGCCAAATCCTTCTTGGCGGAGTTTCCATTGTAAAATGGCCCGAAACCGCGCTTCGCAGCGTGCTGACCCTGCTTCCCCAGCGCAGCGCATTGATGGCTGGAACGGTGGCCGAGGCGCTGGCCCTTTCGGGGACCGACAGCGAGAGCGACCTTTGGACCGCCCTCCGCGCCGTGCAGTTGGAGGGGGTAATCACCGCCAAGGGTGGCCTTTCCGCCAGGATTGGTTCCCGCGGCGCGGGTCTTTCCGGGGGCGAGGCACGCCGCCTTGCCCTGGCGCGCGCCCTGTTACGCCGCCCGCAGGTGTTGCTCCTGGACGAGCCGACCGAAGGGCTGGACGACCATACCGCGCCCGCTGTTCTGGCGGGTATCCGGTCCTATCTTCCACAGGCCGCCATCCTGATCGCGGCTCATCGCCCGGCCGAGATCAATTTTGCCGACCGGATCATCGGCCTGAAATAACTTGTGGTGAAGATACGACTTCTTGATCTGGATCAAGGCTACACTCCCCGATCACTTCAATACATTCCAATATTAGAATTCGTGCCGGCCCGAGTCGCTGACAGATCGCCGACCGATAACTGGAGCAAGAAACCATGGAATTCGGGATCGTCGAGCTGTCACGGCTACAGTTTGCCATGACAGCCATGTACCACTTCCTCTTCGTGCCGCTGACGCTGGGCCTGTCGATCATCGTGGCGATCATGGAGACTGTCTATGTCATGACCAACCGCCCGATCTGGCGGCAGATGACGAAATT
>DDEX01000021.1 GCA_002336845.1 Rhodobacteraceae bacterium UBA1943 | reverse complement strand
CGCGTCAGCCGCTGGGGCATCGTGGCCTTTGCCTCGTCCTTGGATCAGGCCGGGCCGATGACCAAATCGGTGCGCGATGCGGCGATCTTCCTTGGCTCTATGGCCGGGCATGACCCCAAGGATTCGACCAGCGCCGATCTGGCCGTGCCCGATTTCGAGGCGGCGCTGACCGGCGACATTCGTGGCAAGAAAATCGGCATTCCGCGCGAATACCGGCTGGATGGCATTCCGGCCGAGATCGACGCGCTGTGGCAGAAGGGCATCGAGATGATGCGCGACGCCGGGGCCGAGATTGTCGATATTTCCCTGCCGCATACCAAATACGCGCTGCCTGCTTACTATGTGGTCGCCCCGGCTGAGGCGTCCTCCAACCTCGCGCGCTATGACGGGGTGCGCTATGGCCACCGCGCCACGCTGGCGCAGGGCGACGGCATTACCGAGATGTATGAAAAGACCCGCGCCGAAGGTTTCGGGGCCGAGGTGCAGCGCCGCGTCATGGTGGGCACCTATGTGCTGTCGGCGGGCTTCTATGACGCCTATTACAACCGCGCCCGCAAGGTCCGCGCCCTGATCAAGCGCGATTTCGAACTGGCCTTCGCCGCCGGGATCGATGCGATCCTGACGCCGGCCACGCCATCGTCGGCCTTTGGCATTGGCGAGATGGCCACTGCTTCGCCGGTTGAGATGTATCTGAACGACGTCTTTACCGTGACGGTGAACCTTGCCGGTCTGCCGGGCGTCTCTGTGCCGGTGGGGCTGGACGCCAAGGGTCTGCCCCTTGGGCTGCAACTGATCGGCAAGCCGTGGGAGGAGGGCGACCTTCTCAATCACGCCTATGTGCTGGAACAGGCGGCGGGCTTTGTTTCCAAGCCCGTGAAATGGTGGTAAGGGCGCGAAAAGACGTGAAACGAGCCCATAAGACTTCAGAGGCAGTGTGAAGATGCGTGTACAGATTGTAGTGATGGCAGCCCTTGGCCTTGCCGCCTGTGCCCCGACGACGCCGGATTCCGGCGCGGGATTTCAGGATTACAACAGTTACATCCGGCAGAACGGCACGACCTCAGCCCAGCCTGCGGCCCCTGCGGCGCAGCCCGGGTTTTCGACCGAAGGCGCGGCGGCGGCGATCGACCGCGCCAATGGCACCGCCGCCGCTTCGGCAACGCCGACCTATGTGCCGCCCCAGCAGCCCGCCACCGGCGTGCGCCCGCGCGGCAATGCGCCCACGACCATTCAGGAAGACACGGGCGAAATGCCCAATGTGCCCAAGACCATCTCGGACGAGAATGACTTTGGCGCGGTTTCGGCACGCGAGACGATCGAAAGCGACAAGGCCCGGATCGAGCGGAACAAGGCACAATATACCGTGGATCAGCCCACCGCCCTGCCAACCCGCCCCGGCGACGAAGGGCCGAATATCGTGCAATATGCCCTTTCGGCCACCAACAACGTGGGAGAGCCGATCTACAAGCGGTCTGGCCTTGGTCTTACCAATTCAGACCGGGCCTGTGCGAAATACCCCTCGCCCGATCTGGCACAGCAGGCTTTCCTTGAGGCCGGTGGCCCGGAAAAGGACCGCAAGGGCCTTGATCCCGATGGCGACGGGTTCGCCTGTTCGTGGGATCCGCGTCCCTTCCGTACCGCGCTGCAGTGAACGGTTACCCCTCGCCCAACTTTGGGGAGCGGCGGGGGGGCGTCAGGCCGTCGCTGATCGTTCTGCACTACACCGCCATGGCCAGTTGCGCCGAAGCGCGCGAGCGGCTGTGCGCGCCGGAACATGAGGTTTCGGCCCATTGGCTGATTTCGGAAACCGGCGAGGCCGAGGCGCTGGTGGATGAGGCGATGCGCGCCTGGCACGCGGGCGCGGGCGAATGGGCGGGGCTTTCCGACATCAACAGCCACTCTATCGGAATCGAGTTGGTAAATACCGGCAGCCAGCCCTTCCCCGAGCCGCAAATGGCCGCGCTGGAACGTATTTTGGCTGACATCATGGCGCGATGGGAGATTCCCGCACATCGTGTCATCGCCCATTCGGACATGGCGCCGACCCGCAAGGGCGACCCCGGCGCGCGGTTCGACTGGCGCAGACTCGCGCTGGCGGGGCTTTCGGTCTGGCCCGGGGCGGTGAAGGCCCAGCCCGAAAGCTTTAATGCCCATGCCCGCACCTTTGGTTATCCCAACGCGCCGGATGCGGCGCTGCTTTCGGCCTTTCGGTTGCGGTTTCGCCCTTGGGCCATGGGGCCGCTGGATGCGGTGGATGCCGGTCTGGCCGCCGATCTGGCGCAGCGTTATCCGGCGGGTTGAACCGCCAGATCCTGCGCCAGCCGCCGCAGCATTGCCCGCACGATCAGCCGATGCGCCGGGCCAACGGGCAGCATATAGGCGCGCCCAAAGCTGTTATGGGTGACGACAGACGACGTGATGGCCAGCCGTCCGCCGGTGGTGGTGATACAGGTCATCACATCCAGATGGCGGTCCCGCTCGGTAAGGCTAAGAACCTGCGGGTCGGCGCGTTCCACCAGAAAGAAATCAAGGTGATCACCAGGTTTGACCGCAGCGGCGCGGCCCCCGGAAAACCCGCCGATCCGCTTGACGCCAAAGCGCGCGGAAATGGCGTCTCGGATGCGGAAGGCCAAGGCCATCAACGGTAGCGGGCGGGCCATTTGCAGGTTCCATCCTTCCAGCGCGGTGATCGGGCGGGGCAGGGGGATCGACTGGCTGTCAAAGAAGGCCAACCTGTCGGCAGCCGCGATCAGGTCGCAACCGGGCGGAAGGGGGGCAGGAATACGCGGGGGCATGGGGCACCGTTGCGACGATAATTTCCGTTATGGCACAGATTTCCAGCCTGGGCGATTGACCTGGTGTCGCGCCCGGCGTAAGCCCCGGCCCGCGCGGATGGCCGGATGACCGCGGGGCGAACGCTTCGAGGAAAGTCCGGACTCCATGAAGCAAGGGTGCCGGGTAACGCCCGGCGGGGGTGACCCCAGGGAAAGNNGGTGGGGTAAGAGCCCACCGCGGGACTGGCAACAGGACCGGCACGGCAAGCCCCACCCGGAGCAATGCCGAATAGGGGCCTTGCGCGGAAAGGTCTGCGACTGCCGAAAGGCGATGGCAGAGACCTCCGCAGGGACGCTTCAGCCCAGAGGCCCGGGTTGGCAGCTTGACCGCACCGGCAACGGATGCGGCAGAGGAATGGTCATCCAGGGGGGCACCCCCCGGACAGAATCCGGCTTACAGGCCATCCGCGCAAATCATACCTCAGCCCGGCAGGGTCAGCACGACCGCTCCGCGATCGGTCGCAACCACGGTATGTTCATATTGAACAACCGGCGCTGCCGGGTCTGCGTAAAGAGTCCAGCCGTCATCGCCCTGTTCTGCCCATTGGCCGCCGGTTGACAGGAATGGCTCGACTGTCAGCACAAGGCCCTTGGTGATCCGGCGCTTTTCGCTGCGCGTGGGCCAGGTTGGGATGACCTTCGGCTCCTCGTGCAGCGCCCGGCCAATGCCGTGGCTGGCAAGGTTGCGGATCAGGGTATAGCCGTGGCTCTCGGCAAAACGCCCGATGGCGCGCCCGATCCCCGCCAGCGGCTTGCCCGCGCCAACCTCGGCAATGCCAATCTGCATGGCGCGCTTGCCGTCGCGGCACAGCCGGTCAAGCGCGGGGTGGGTTGGCGCCACGCGAAACGTCGCCCCGGTATCGGCAAAGTAGCCGCCTTTCGAGGCGGAAACGTCGATGTTGACCAGATCGCCCGCAGCAATCACTCGCGCCCCCGGAACGCCATGCGCGATCTCCTCATTGACGCTGATGCAGGTCGCGCCCGGAAAGCCATAGGTTGATTGAGGTGCAGAAACCGCCCCGGCGCGGTCAAGAAGGGGCCGCCCGATCTGGTCCAGTTCTATGGTGGTCATGCCCGGTTCGATGGCGCGGGCCATGGATTGCAGGGTATTGGCGACGATGCGGCCGATGGCCTTCATCGCTTCCAGCTCGTCCTCTTGGGTGATCGTCATCGGGTCTTTCCTGCAAAAGGGCGGCTCTGGGCCAGTCTAACGGCGCGGCGCGGGATTGTCCCGCCCCATGAGACGGACCCGTTAGCCCGTTGTCCGCCGCCCGGAGTTCAACATCGCCTGAGAAAGAAGCCGCGCGGCGGGCGGCAGGATGGCGCCGCGCCGGGTCAGCAGACCATAGGGCGCCACGACGATACCAAGATCCAGCGCCAGCTCGGCATAGGGTGCATCGGCGGCGCGGGCGAACTGGTCGATCACGGCGCGCGACAGGGGCGCGATGGCGTTCGATTGCTGGATCAGGGCCAGCGTCAGCAGGAACGAGGCAGTGGACAGGCGGCGCGGCGGAGGCGGCAGGCCTAGATCGGCCAGTCGTGTGAGCACGGCCTTACCCATCGGGCTGTCGCCGCCGGGGATCACCCAGTCATATTCCAGAAGTTGCGCGGGCAGCACCCGGTCGCGGGCCAAAAGCGCATGATCGCGCCGCACCAGAAGCGCCACGGGTTCGGTGGCAATCTCTTCCATCGCCAGCAGTTCCTGGCCCGCGCCGCCAGCGGGCAGGCGGCCCAGGACAAAGTCGATCTGACCATCCAGCAGTTGCGCGCAAAGTGTCTCGGACGGCGCGACGGCCACATCGACCGACACGCCCGGATGGGTCAGCCGGAAGCTGCGCAGGACGGGCAGCACGATTTCCAGCGCAGGGGCGGTGACGGCGCCAATTCGCACCTGACCCGCGCCACCTGTGCCAAGCTCGGCCAGTTCGCGCGCGGCGTCGCGCATTTCCATCTGCACCCGGTCCGCGCGCCGGGCCAGCGCCTGCCCGGCGGGGGTAAGAACCATACCGCGCCCGGTGCGCAGGCACAGATCCTGGCCCGCGATCCGCTCCATCTCGGCCAGAAGGCGCGAGGCGGCGGGCTGGGCGATACCAAGGCGCAGGGCGGCAAGGCCAAGCTGCCTGGTTTCTGCCAAGGCAGCCATCAGTTGCAGATGCCCAAGTTTCAGGCCCCGGCGCTGAAGATTGTCGCGGTCTTCCAATATCGATATACCAATTCTGTCATCGCATCATCACATATCATAATTTGACGGATATGTCGCGACCCTGCAACTGTCCGGCACGGCCGCGACGCACAGGATGCGCAGGCTTTGACACTGCCGCCACAGCGCGGCCATGGGGAGGAAGACCATGCAAATTTCAAGACGCGCGCTTCTGGCGCTGACCGCCGCTGCCGCCTCGGCGCATGTCCTGCCGGCATTCGCCCAGTCCAAGGGCACCGTCGGCATCGCTATGCCCACCAAATCCTCGGCCCGCTGGATCTCGGACGGCGAATCGATGGTCAAACAGTTCAAGGAAGCGGGCTACGATACCGACCTGCAATATGCGGAAGACGATATTCCGAACCAGTTGGCCCAGATCGAGAACATGATCACCAAAGGGGTCAAGGTTCTGATCATCGCGGCCATCGACGGCACCACGCTGTCGAACGCGCTGGCCAATGCGGCGGCCTCGGGCATCAAGGTCATCGCTTACGACCGGCTGATCCGCGATTCCGGCGACGTGGACTATTACGCCACCTTCGACAACTTCAAGGTTGGCGTGCAGCAAGCCACCAGCCTGGTCGAAGGCCTGAAAGAGCGGTTCCCTGACACCAAGCCCTGGAACGTCGAACTGTTTGGCGGCAGCCCGGACGACAACAACGCCTTCTTCTTCTACAACGGCGCAATGTCGGTTCTGCAGCCGATGATCGACGCGGGCGAGATTGCCGTGCCTTCGGGCCAGATGGGCATGGAAGTCGTGGGCACCCTGCGTTGGGACGGCGCCGTGGCGCAGGCCCGGATGGATAACCTGCTGTCGGCCAACTATGGCGACAAGGTTCTGCACGGCGCACTGTCGCCCTATGACGGGCTGTCCATCGGCATTCTGTCGTCGGTCAAGGGCGTGGGCTATGGCTCGGGCGATCTGAAAATGCCGGTTGTGACGGGGCAAGACTGCGAAGTGCCGTCGATCAAGTCGATCATCGCGGGCGAGCAGTACTCCTCGATCTTCAAGGATACGCGCGAACTGGCCAAGGTCACCGTCAAGATGGTGGACGCGATCATTTCCGGCGGCGCGCCCGAGATCAACGACGAAAAGACCTATGACAATGGCGTCAAGGTCGTGCCGTCCTACCTGCTGGAAAGCCAGCCGGTGAACGCCTCGAACTACGAAGCCGTTCTGGTGACTTCGGGCTACTACACGGCTGATCAGCTTAAGTAAGCGTGTCACGAGTGGCCCGCCGCAGCATTTGCGGCGGGCCATTTTTCTTCCGGGGGGATGCCAGATGACCAGAACGCTGCTGGAAATGCGGGGGATTGGCAAGACCTTCCCCGGTGTGCGGGCGCTCGACCGCGTGAACCTGACAGTCGAGGAGGGCGAGATTCACGCCATCTGTGGCGAGAACGGGGCCGGAAAATCGACGCTGATGAAGGTTCTTTCGGGCGTCTATCCGCATGGGTCGTACGAGGGCGAGATCCACTATGACGGGGCGATCCTTGAAAACCGCTCGATCCGCGACAGCGAGGCCAAGGGCATCATCATCATCCATCAGGAACTGGCGCTGGTGCCGCTTCTGTCCATCGCCGAGAACCTGTTTCTGGGCAATGAGGTGGCGCAAGGCGGCGTGATCAACTGGCCCAAGGCGTTCAAGCGCACCGAGGAATTGCTGAAGAAGGTGGGGCTGAGCGAAGGGCCAACCACGCAGGTCGGCAAGCTGGGCGTCGGCAAGCAGCAACTGATCGAGATCGCCAAGGCGCTGGCCAAGGATGTGCGCCTGCTGATCCTTGATGAACCGACCGCTGCACTTCAGGAAAACGACAGCCAGAAGCTTCTGGACCTGATGCTGGAGCTGAAGGCCCAGGGCGTGACGCAGATCATCATTTCCCACAAGCTGAACGAGATTTCCCGCGTGGCCGACCGGATCACGGTGATCCGCGACGGCTCGACCGTCTCCACCATGGACAAGCACGAGATCACCGAAGACCGTATCATCCGCGACATGGTGGGCCGTGATATGGCCAACCGTTACCCCGACCGGGTGCCGAACCCCGGCGAGGTGTTGATGGAGGTCAAGGACTGGAACGTCTGGCACCCGGAACAGATGGGCCGTCAGGTCATCAAAGGTGCGGGCTTTACCGTGCGTAAGGGCGAGATTGTCGGCATCGCGGGGCTGATGGGCTCTGGCCGGACGGAACTTGCCATGAGCCTGTTTGGCCGCAGCTATGGCCGCGATGTCTCGGGTCATGTGGCGATGAACGGCAAGCCCGCCGATACCGGCACCGTGGCCAAGGCGGTCAATGCCGGTCTGGCCTATGTGACGGAGGACCGCAAGGTTCTGGGCCTGATTCTGGAAGAACCCATCGTCCGCAACACCACGCTGGCCAATCTGCCCGGGGTTTCCAGCGGCGGCGTGCTGGACAAACGGCGCGAGACCGAAGTGGCCGAGCGTTACCGCAAGGCAATGGCGATCCGCACCCCAAGCGTGCAGCAAAAGGTCGTCAACCTGTCGGGCGGCAACCAGCAAAAGGTGGTTCTGGCCAAATGGCTGTTCACCGAACCGCAGGTTCTCATTCTGGATGAACCCACGCGCGGCANNGCGGCATCGACGTGGGGGCCAAGTTTGAAATCTATACGATCATGAACGATCTGGCGGCGCAGGGGCGCGGCATCGTGATGATTTCCAGTGAAATGCCCGAGCTTCTGGGCATGTGCGACCGCATTTATGTGATGAACGAGGGCCGCATTCTGGGCGAGCTTTCCCGCGAGGAAGCCAGCCAGGAGCGTATCATGGCCCTGATCATCCGCGACAACGGTCAGAAGAAAGACAACAAGGGGGAGGCTGCGTGATGGCAGAGCAAAAAGGTCTGGGCGCCCATCTGGGCAGCCACCTGCGGGAAAACGGGATGCTGGTGGCGCTGGTCGCCATCGTGGCGCTGTTTTCCATCCTGTTGCAGTTGCAGCCGCAGCCGGTGAACTTTCTGCAACCGCAGAACATCACCAACATCTTCCTGCAAAACGGCCATGTGATCATCCTTGCCCTTGGGATGCTGCTGGTCATCGTCGCCGGTCATATCGACCTGTCGGTGGGGTCGGTCGCGGCCTTTACTGGCGCCGTTGCCGCCTGGCTGACGGTCAAGGTGGGCCTGCCGTTCTATGTGGTGATTCCGCTGACGCTGGTGGTGGGCGGCATCATCGGCGCGGTGCAGGGCTATTGGGTGGCCTTCTGGCGCATCCCCTCCTTCATCGTGACGCTGGCGGGCATGATGGTGTTTCGCGGGGCCACGATGTGGTTGTTGGGCGGGCAGAACATCGGGCCCTTCCCCAAAGGGTTTCAGGCGCTGGCGAACGGCTTTATTCCCGATCTGACCGGCATTGGCCGCCCGCATGGCCTGACGCTGATCGTGGTGGCGATTGCCATCGGCTTGCAATTCTGGCTGGGCTTCCGCGCCCGTGCCCGCGATGCCGAGTTCGGGATTGAACCGGAACCGACCGGGTTCTTCTGGGGGCGCAACCTGATCATTGCCGCCGCAACCGCCTTTGTCGGCTGGCAACTGGCGCAGTTCCGCGGCCTGCCGAACGTCATGGTGGTGCTGGCCGTTCTGACCGCGCTTTACGCCTTTTTCACCGAAAACACCGTGACCGGGCGGCGCATCTATGCGCTGGGCGGCAATGAGAAGGCGGCCAAACTGTCGGGCATCCGCACCGACCGGCTGGTGTTTCTGTGCTTTGTCAACATGGGGGTGCTGGCGGCCTTGGCGGGCATGATCGTCACTGCGCGTTTGAACAGTGCCACGCCCAAGGCGGGGGTGGGGTTCGAACTCGACGCCATCGCCTCGGTGTTTATCGGCGGTGCCTCGATGACGGGCGGGTCGGGCAAGATTGTTGGCGTGGTGATCGGCGCCTTGATCATGGGTGTCATGAACATGGGCATGTCGATCCTGGGCATCGGCATTGATTACCAGCAGGTGATCAAGGGCCTTGTTCTGCTCGTCGCCGTGATCTTCGACGTTTACAACAAGAACAAATGAGGCCGCCGATGCTGATTTCGCAAATCCACCGCCCCGATGGCAGCCTGGCCGTCGTGGTGCGCGAAGGGTCCGAGGCGGCCGAGGTGAAGGGCGCGGTTTCCACCTATGCGCTGGCCTCCGAGGCGATTGCCTCGGGCCGCAGCCTGGCCGAGGTGATCAACGCCCACGGCCTTGGCGCGCCGGTCGATCTGGTGCGCGCGGCAGAGGAGGGGCGGCTGGCGCTGCCCATCACCCACCCCGACCTCTGCCACATGCATCTGACCGGGACGGGGCTGACCCATCTGGGCAGCGCATCGGCCCGCGATGCGATGCACGCGAAACTGGGCGGCGAAGAAACCCTGACCGACAGCATGAAGATGTTCCGCATGGGGTTGGAGGGCGGGCGTCCGGCCTTCGGCAGCGTCGGCGCACAGCCGGAATGGTTCTATAAAGGCAACGGCCATGCCGCCGTCGCCCCTGGCAAGGCGCTGGTCGCCCCCGGTTTCGCCGAAGATGGCGGCGAGGAGCCGGAGCTTGCCGGCATCTACCTGATCGCCCCGGACGGCACGCCCTGCCGCGTTGGCTGGGCGGTGGCGAATGAGTTTTCCGACCATGTGACGGAACGGGTGAACTATCTGTGGCTGGCCCACTCCAAGCTGCGTCAAGCCAGTTTCGGCCCCGAAATCCTCGTGGGCGATCTGCCTGCCGATGTGCGGGGCGCCAGCCGGGTGATCCGCGCGGGCAAGGTGATCTGGGAAAAGCCGTTCCTGTCGGGAGAGGCGAACATGTCCCACACCTTCGCCAATCTGGAACACCACCATTTCAAATATGACGTGTTCCGCCAGCCCGGCGATCTGCATGTGCATATGTTCGGCACCGCCACCTTGTCTTTCGCCGATGGCATCAAGACCGAGGCGGGCGACACGTTTGAAATCGAGGCGGCGCCCTTTGGCCTGCCTCTGCGCAATACATTGGCTTTCGCACCCGCCCAACCGGGCGCGCTGGCCGTGAAAGCCCTGTGAGGATAAAATGACCTTCAAGCCCGCCAAATGGCCCCGTCCTCTGCGCTCTCAGGAATGGTTCGGCGGCACCGGCCGCGACCAGATCTATCATCGCGGCTGGATGAAGAATCAGGGCTTTCCGCATGACCTGTTCGATGGCCGCCCGGTCATCGGTATTCTGAACACCTGGTCCGAACTGACCCCCTGCAACGCCCATCTGAACGTGCTGGCCGAATTCGTGAAGCGCGGGGTCTATGAGGCGGGCGGTTTCCCGGTTGAGGTTCCGGCCTTTTCCACCAGTGAATCCGCCTTTCGCCCCACTGCGATGATGTTCCGCAACCTTGCCGCGATGTCGGTCGAGGAACAGATGCGCGGCCAGCCGATGGATGGTTGCGTGCTGCTGGTGGGCTGCGACAAGACCACGCCCAGCCTGCTGATGGCCGCCGCCTCGACCGACCTGCCCTCAATCGTCGTCACCGGCGGGCCGATGCTGAACGGCTATTTCAAGGGCGAGCGGGTCGGGTCGGGCACGCACCTGTGGAAATTCAGCGAGGCGGTGAAGGCAGGCGAGATGTCGCCCGAGGAATTCGCCGAAGCCGAAGCCAGCATGAGCCGCTCTGCCGGTTCCTGCAACACCATGGGCACCGCCAGCACCATGGCCTCCATGGCCGAGGCGCTGGGCATGGCCTTGTCGGGCAATGCCGCCATTCCGGCGGTGGACTCGCGCCGCCGTGTTATGGCGCAGATGTCGGGCCGCCGTATCGTGCAGATGGTCAAGGATGACCTGAAGCCCTCGGACGTGATGGTGAAACAGGCGTTTGAAAACGCCATCCGCACTAATGCCGCCATTGGTGGCAGCACCAACGCCGTGATCCACCTGCTCGCCATCGCGGGCCGGGTGGGCGTTGACCTGACGCTGGACGACTGGGATCGCTGCGGCCGTGACATTCCGACCGTGGTGAACCTGATGCCTTCGGGCAAGTACCTGATGGAGGAGTTCTTCTACGCCGGCGGCCTGCCGGTGGTAATCAAGCGGCTGGGCGAGGCTGGGCTGTTGCACAAGGACGCCCTGACCGTTTCGGGCGAGACGATGTGGGATCAGGTCAAGGACGTGACCAACCACAACGAAGACGTGATCCTGCCTGCCGAAAAGGCGCTGACCCAATCGGGCGGCATCGTCGTGCTGAAGGGCAACCTCGCACCCAAGGGGGCGGTGCTGAAACCCTCCGCCGCCTCGGCCCATCTGCTGACCCATCGGGGCCGCGCCGTGGTGTTTGAAGACATCGACGACTACAAGGCCAAGATCAATGATGAGGCGCTCGACATTGATGAAACCTGCATCATGGTGATGAAGAACTGCGGGCCAAAGGGCTATCCCGGCATGGCCGAGGTGGGCAACATGGGCCTGCCGCCCAAGGTCTTGCGCAAGGGCATCACCGATATGGTCCGCATTTCCGATGCGCGCATGTCGGGCACGGCCTATGGCACCGTCTGCCTGCACACCAGCCCCGAGGCTGCCGCCGGTGGCCCCCTGGCCGTGGTGCGGAACGGCGATTTCATCGAACTGGACGTGCCAAACCGCCGCCTGCATCTGGACATCTCCGATGCCGAACTGGCCGCGCGTCTGGCCGCCTGGAAGCCGCTGCACGAGCAATACCAGTCCGGCTACGCCTGGCTGCACCAACAGCATGTGCAGGGCGCAGATACCGGGGCCGACCTTGATTTCCTGAAAGGCTGCCGGGGTGCCCCCGTGGGCCGGGATTCGCACTGATGCCTGACCCTATGAAAGTTGCCTTGGTGGGCATCGGCAAGATCGCGGTGGACCAGCACGTTCCGGCCATCGCCAACAGCCCCGATTGGGAATTGGCGGCCACCGTCAGCCGCCACGGCTCGGTGCCGGGCGTGCCCGCCTTCACCGATTTCGGGGCGTTCCTAGCCGAACGCGCCGACGTGCCGGTGATCTCCCTCGCGCTGCCGCCCGTGCCGCGCTTTGCCTATGCCGAGGCGGCTTTGCGCGCCGGGCGCCATGTCATGCTCGAAAAACCCCCCGGTGCGACGCTGGCCGAGGTGCATGAGTTGCAAGCCATCGCCAAAGCCAATGGCCTGACCCTCTATACCACCTGGCACAGCCGCATGGCCCATGCCGTCGCCCCGGCCCGCGCCTGGCTGGCTGGCAAGACCATCCGCAAGGCCCATATCACCTGGCGCGAGGATGTAAGGAAATGGCACCCCGGTCAAACTTGGGTGTTCGAACCCGGCGGCATGGGCGTGTTCGATCCCGGCATCAATGCGCTGTCGATCCTGACCCATATCCTGCCCAGCCCCGTTCACCTGACCGCCGCGACCCTGACCTTCCCGGCCAATCGCCAGACCCCCATCGCGGCGGCGCTGACCTTTTCCGGCAATGTCACCGCCGATTTCGACTGGCGTCAGGAAGGGCCGCAAACCTGGGACATCACGGTCGAAACCGACGCTGGCCACCTTGCCCTGCGCATGGGTGGCAACGTGCTGGAAATTGATGGCAAGGCCACGGCGGGCGAAAACACCATCATGGGCGAATACCCTGCCCTTTACGCCCGCATGGCCGAACTGGTCGCCACTGGCCAGTCCGAGGTTGACCTGGCCCCCATGACCCATGTCGCCGACGCCCTGACGCTGGGCCGAAGGGACATGACGGACGCCTTCCACTTCTGATTTTCTGTCTCTAAATATCCCACGGGGGTGCGGGGGTGTGAAACCCCCGCCCTTCGGTTGCCAAAGGACAGCACGATGCCAAACGGACACCACCTGATCGCGGGCCAATGGGTCGCCGGGGACACCACCTTCCAGAACATGCCGGTCAGCGGCCCGGCGCGGGACTTTGCCGTCGGCACCGCCGCCCATGTCGATGCCGCCTGCAAGGCTGCCGAGGCGGCCTTCCCGGCGTATTCTGCCCTGCCGCGCGAGACCCGCGCCGCCTTCCTCGACCGCATCGCTGATGAGATCGACGCACGAGGGCCAGCCATCACGGCCATCGGCACCGTAGAAACCGGCCTGCCTGCTGGCCGGTTGGAGGGGGAACGCGGCCGCACCACCGGCCAGTTGCGCCTGTTCGCCAGCCATATCCGCAGCACGGCCTTTCTTGACCTGCGCCATGACGCGGCCCAGCCTGACCGTCAGCCTGCCCCCCGGCCCGACATCCGCATGATGCAACTGGCCATTGGCCCGGTCGGCGTGTTCGGCGCCTCGAACTTCCCGCTCGCCTTCTCGACCGCCGGGGGCGATACCGCCTCGGCGCTGGCCGCAGGGTGCCCGGTGGTGGTCAAGGGGCACCCCGCCCATCCCGGCACGGCAGAAGTGGTGGCCGAGGCGATCGACGCCGCGATCAAGGCCATGGACATGCACCCCGGCACCTTCTCTCTCATCCAGTCGCCGGGGCGTGAGGCGGGCGAGGCGCTGGTTCAGCATCCGGCAATCAAGGCGGTGGGCTTCACCGGCTCGCTGGGGGCAGGGCGCGCCTTGTTCAACCTGTGCGCTGCCCGGCCCGAACCGATTCCGTTCTTCGGCGAATTGGGCAGCGTGAACCCGATGTTCCTGTTGCCGGCAGCCGTCGCCAATCGCGGAGAGGCGGTTGCCAAGGGCTGGGCCGGGTCGCTGACCCTGTTCGCCGGCCAGTTCTGCACCAACCCCGGCCTTGCCGTGGTGGGGCAGGGGGCCGACGGCGACGCTTTCGTGGCCGCCGCCCAGACCGCCGTTGCGGCGATTGGCCCGCAGGTCATGCTGACCGAGGGCATCGCCAACAGCTATCGCCGGGGGGCCGACCATGTGGCCGCCCAGTCCGGCGTGCGCGAACTGGTTGCCAGCACCTGCACCTTGCGCAATGCAACGCCCTATCTTTTCGAGGTTTCGGGGGATGACTGGCTGGGCAACCATGTTCTGTCCGAGGAGGTGTTCGGCCCCCTTGGCATCGTGATCCGCGCGCGGGACGCGGGGCAGATGCTGGCCATTGCCAACGCCTTGGAAGGCCAGTTGACCGCCACTTTGCATATGGACGAGGCCGATACCGAAGCCGCCCGCGCCCTGCTGCCCACGCTTGCGCGCAAGGCAGGCCGGGTGCTGGCCAACGGCTTTCCCACCGGGGTCGAGGTGGTGGACGCGCAGGTTCATGGCGGGCCTTACCCGGCCTCGACCAATTTCGGCGCTACCTCGGTCGGTACGCTGGCCATCCGCCGCTGGCTGCGGCCTGTGGCCTTCCAGAACCTGCCCGAAACCCTGTTGCCAAAGGAGCTTCAGGGGCTTTAACCGCAGAAAAACCGCCCGCCCCCTGTTGACTCTGCCGGGGTCATCGGTAAAAGGCGGGCTTCAAGAATTCACCCATGGGCTTGGGCCCGGGCCCAAGGAGAGACTGCAATGGCAAAGCCGACGACCATCAAGATCCGTCTGAACTCGACGGCGGGCACCGGCCACTTCTATGTGACCAAGAAGAACGCCCGCACCATGACCGAAAAGATGGTCGTGAAGAAATACGATCCCGTGAAGCGGGAGCATGTGGAATACAAGGAAGGCAAGATCAAGTAAGATCTGTCCTGCTTGAACCGTGACATGGCCGCACCTTCGGGTGCGGCCTTTTGCTTTGGTCTTGGCCTTCCCGTGCCAGGCTCACCTGAATGATATCGAGATAAGGCCGCTCGCCAGGCCTAGCCGCGCCATGACCATCAGTCCGATGCCGCTGATGAGGCCCAGCATGCTGACAACAAGCAGAATGAACCCGCTATCGGCAGCGGCGAGCGGCCCAGCCTCGAACACCGCCGGATTGGAGGGCAGATAGCGCACCCTGACCTCTTGTCCCACAAAGCCGGGCCAGGGCCGTGATCCTTGGTTTCGCATTGCATATCGGTGCTGCTTGCCATCGCGCGAGGTGAACTCGACGACAATGGTCGGCACCTCAGCCCGTCTCGTGCCGTTGTCACTCATGCCGTGTCGAGGGATCACATCCACAACATGGCCTGTTGTGTAGGCCCCGTCATCTATCAGCGAAAAGCCGTCGCCAATGCGCTGGACTGCCACGACAATCGTGACGAATGACATGATTGCAAGCAGCAGTCCGGCTAGAAATTCAGTTTGCAGGTAATACGGAGGCTGGTCGGCTGTCATAGCGTTGTCTGCCGCGATAACTGATAAAAAAGGGCCGGGAAATCCCGGCCCTTTTTAACCTTCTGTTTCAACCCGCTCAATCGCGGTTGTTGCCCATGAACTGCAGCAGGAACATGAACAGGTTGATGAAGTCGAGGTAGAGGTTCAGCGCGCCCATGATGGCAGCCTTGCCCAGCCACTCTCTGTCACCCATCGCAGCGTGCTGCACATAGGTGTTCTTGATGTTCTGCGTGTCATAGGCGGTCAGGCCCGCGAACAGCAGCACGCCGATCACCGAGATCGCAAAGGCCAGCGCCGAGGAGGCTAGGAAGATATTCACGATCGAGGCGACGATGATGCCGATCAGCCCCATCATCAGGAACGAGCCAAAGGCCGACAGGTCACGCTTGGTCGTATAGCCGTACAGCGACAGGCCTGCGAAGGCGATGGCCGTCACAAGGAAGGTCTGCGCGATCGAGGTCCCGGTGAACACCAGGAAGATCGACGACAGCGACAGGCCCATGGCGGCGGCATAGACATAGAAGAACAGTTGTGCCGCCGAGGCCGACAAGCGGTTGATCACGGCACCAAAAGCGAAAACCATCACCAGCGGCAGGAACATCACCACCCATTTCAAGGGCGAGGCGTAAAGCGCATAGCCAAAGCTGGTCAGGTATTCACCCGCACCGATTGGCATCCCCGAGCTGGGATCGCTGGTCACCGCAAGGCCCGCGACCGCCCAGGCGGCGGCGCCGGTGATCAGCATCGCCACGGACATCAGGCCATAGACCTTGTTCATATGGGCGCGAAGGCCCTCGTCGATCTGGGCGCGGGCGCCAACGCCTACCGTCCTGACCGTATCAAACTGTGCCATGAAAAGCCTCCGATGTTGCATGTGGCAGGGCTGCGCGGATGGCGCCGCATCGCCTTATGCTGACAATATCGGAAGCCTTTGGTCTGAATTCAAGAATTTCCGTCCGCAAATCCTACGGATCAGCGCAGCCAGTGGCCGGGAGCATCCCAAACCGGGCGGCTGGCCTCTTTCAGGGCAGTCTCGCGGGTCAGGCCGATGTCGTCCAGCATGGCGTCATCCAGTTCGGCAAGGTGCCGCCGCTGGCGGTGCAGCGCAAGCGCCGAAAGGACGCGGGCAACGAAGCTGTGCCGATGGCGGGGCCGGGCAACGGCATCCGGGGCAGGGCAGGTCGGATTGATCGAGGCAAGCATGACAAACTCCTTTCCCGGCATCATCGGGTTTCGTAATCTGCGGGCGACGTCCCATCAGGATGCTTGATCCTTTTACCCGAATCATATTCATTGTTGAAATGAATGCTTATGACGTGATTGATCAGGAATTGTGATATGCCGCGCAATCTGGACATGACTTCGTTGCGGTCTTTCGTGGCCATCGCCGATGCGGGCGGGGTAACACGGGCGGCTGGTTTTCTGAACCTTACGCAGTCGGCGGTGTCGATGCAGATCAAGCGTCTGGAGGAGATGCTGGATGTCACCCTGCTGGATCGCAGCGCGCGGCAGGTCGGGCTGACGGCGGCAGGAGAGCAGTTGTTGGGCTATGCCCGCAAGATGCTGGCCCTGAATGACGAGGCTTTTGCCCGCCTTACGCGTGATGAATATGAAGGCGAGGTGGTGCTGGGCGTGCCGCACGACATCGTTTACCCGGCAATTCCGCAGGTGCTGAAGCAATTCGCGCGGGATTACCCCAAGATGCGGGTGCGGTTGCTGTCTTCATTTACGCGGGTGTTGAAGGCGCAGTTTGCCAAGGGCGAATGCGATGTGATCCTGACGACCGAGGCGGTGGTTGAGGCGGGGGGAGAGGCCTTGGCCGAACTGCCGCTGATCTGGGTTGGCGCGCCCGGTGGCACGGCCTGGCGGCAGCGGCCGCTGCGGCTGGCTTATGAGCAGCACTGCATCTTCCGGCAGGGCGTGCAGGCGGCGCTGGATCTGGCGGGTATCCCCTGGCAGATGGCGGTGGAAAGCGACAGCACCCGCACGGTCGAAGCATCGGTCAGCGCCGATCTGGCGGTTCATACCGTGCTGGCGGGGTCAGAGCCGCCCTATGTCGAGCGCATCGCCCATGGTGGAACCCTGCCGGAGCTGGCGCGAATGAAGGTGAACCTCTACGCCGCGACGCCTGCCCATTCGCCTGCGGTTGCGGCGCTTGCCGAAATGCTGCGACGGGCCTATGCCCAACGGCCCGGCGGCAAGCCCGTGGTGAACGAGCGGGCAGAGCTCAGGGCAGTGTGATCACGACCTTTCCCGTCGATCTGCGGCTGGCCAGCAGCTCCAGCGCCTGGGGCACCCGCTCGAAGGGCAGGGTGTGGCTGACATGGGGGCGCAGGCCGCCCGCGCTGTACCAGGCCAGCAATTGCCGCAGGCTGGCATCCAGAACCTGCGGCGCGAAATTCAGATAGCCGCCCCACCACAGGCCCATGACGCTGATGTTCTTGACCAACAGGTGATTGGCCTTGATTTGTGGTGGCGTGCCCCCGGCAAAGCCGATGGCAAGAAACCGCCCCTCGGGGCGCAGCGCCGAAAGGGCCGCCTCGCCGATTTCGCCGCCGATGGTGTCATAGATGACATCCACGCCCCCCAATGCCTTGAAGGCCACTTTCAGGTCGGGCGTGTCGCTGTCGATCAGGGCGGTGGCCCCTGCGGCCTGTGCCACCGCCAGCTTGTCGGCGCCACGCGCACAGGCAACCACTTCGGCCCCCATCCGGGCACCTATCTCTACCGCCGTCAGGCCGACGCCGCCGGCAGCGCCCAGAACCAGCAGGCGCTCACCCGGTTGCAGCCGGGCTTTGTGGTCCAGCGCCAGATGAGAGGTGCCATAGGCGATGGGGAAGGCCGCGGCGTGGTCGAAAGGCATTGCGTCGGGCAGGGTCAACAGGCGATCGGCGGGGGCGCAGATCCATTCGGCCAGGGCGCCTTGGCCCAGATAGGCCAGAACCCGGCTGCCGACAGCGGGGCCGGGTGTGTCGGGGCCAAGGCGTTCGACCGTTCCGGCCATCTCCATCCCCGGCACATAGGGCAGCGCAGGTTTCACCTGATACCTCCCATCGCGCATCAAGAGATCCGCAAAGTTCAGCCCCACCGCTTCAACCCGGACGAGAACCTGCCCCGCCGCAGGTTCAGGTGGCGCTGCCTGCGCCAGTGTCGGGCCTTCGCCCGGATGTTCAACCTGCCAGATACGCATTCACTTCCCCATTTTCCGGATGCAAAGGTGCCGAATGCGCGGGGTTTGGCAAGGCTTGACCTAGGAATTTGCAAAATGCACAAGATTGCGCCAGCAGTATTTGTATTTTGCATCGCAAAACGGCTTACCCGCATAACGGGAATTTGTGCAGCCCGACGAAATCCTAGCGAGACAATCCCTTGCCGACCGGGATTTCTTCTTCACTTGTATAATAAGACATATCCAAAAAGACAGGTTTGCAGGCATCCGAAAAGGAAATGCAGATTCGTTAGGCTTGCGCGAGTTTTGGCAAGAAACTTGCTTATTGATAGGTACAGGCCGCGTCGTTTTGCGGCACTGAGTAACCCTGTATTGGAGAGAGTAATGAAGCACCCTGTTGATGCCCATGTTGGTAAGCGTATTCGTCATCGTCGTTGGATGATCGGCATGACCCAACAGCAACTGGCGGACAAGGTCGGGATCAAGTTTCAACAAATCCAAAAATATGAAACCGGCATGAACCGGGTCAGCGCCTCGCGTCTGTGGGATATTGCCGATTCCATGGGTGTGACCATCGCTTTCTTTTTCGAAGGGCTGGCCGATGGCGCCGCCGAGATGGCCCATGCGACCGGCGATCTGATGGCCGACAAGGAAGCACTGGAGCTGGTCCGGTCGTACTATTCGATCCCGGAGGCGCAGCGCCGCCGCCTGTTCGATCTGGCGCGCGTTCTTTCTGACGCCGCCTGAAAGCCAGATTAGCCGTTTGGCTTGACCCGACGCCCCCGTGCCGTTAGCCCGGCGCGGGGGCTTCTTTTTTCGTTGTGACCCCATGGGGGTTGATATGACCAGACTAAGCGACCGCGACATCTCCGACATCATCGCCACAGGGCATGCATTGGCCGATGCGGCGCGGGTGGCCACTTTGGCCCATTTCCGCCAGCCGGGGCTGGACGCGGATTCCAAGGAAACCGCCCGGTTCGATCCGGTGACCGTGGCCGACCGCCTGTCGGAACAGCGGATGCGCGAGATTCTGGCCACCCGCCGACCGCAGGACGGCATTCTGGGTGAGGAATTCGGCCCGACCGAGGGCACCTCGGGTCTGACCTGGGTACTGGATCCGATTGACGGCACGCGCGGCTATTTGTCGGGCACGCCGACCTGGGGGGTGCTGATCTCGGTCCGTGATGAAACCGGCCCGATCTATGGCCTGATCGACCAGCCCTATATCCGCGAGCGGTTCGAGGGCGGCTTTGGCCGCGCCGAGGTCAACGGCCCGACAGGCCGCACGGTGCTGCAAGCGCGCGCGCCGCGCCCCCTGTCGCAGGCGATCCTGTTCACGACCTTCCCCGAGGTGGGCACGATTGAGGAGGGCGAGGCTTTCCGCCGGGTCGCACCAAAGGCGAAACTGGTCCGCTATGGCATGGATTGCTATGCCTATGCGCTGATCGCCGCGGGCCAGATCGACCTTGTGATCGAAGCGGGCCTTCAGGCCTATGACGTGCAAGCCCCCATCGCCGTGATCGAGGCGGCAGGCGGCATCGTGACCGACTGGCAAGGCCGCCCGGCGCATGATGGAGGCCGGATTCTGGCCGCCGCCAACCGCGAGATCCATGCCGAGGCGCTGGCTCTGCTAAACCTCTGACGGCGCATGCTGACGCGCGCGGGGCCGTCTGCCCCCGAGACCCCCCGAGAGTATTTCAAAAGGTGCAAAGGGTTTGATCCGTCGCGGCTTTTTGCTATTCTTGGTCTGCCGGAGTCGAGTCCTTCCCCCTTCTGTCGCCCGGTCGTTCCCGTTTGCCGAAGGGGCAGCAAGGGAACAGTCATGTCCGAAATCCTGATCCGCAACGCCACCATCGTGACGATGGATGCCGCCCGCCGCGAGTTTGTGGGCGATGTGTTGGTGAAAGGCGGGTTGATTGCCGCCATGGGGCAAGGAGTGGTGGCACCGGCGGCCGAGGTGGTCGAGGCCGCAGGCTGTGTGGTGACGCCGGGGTTGGTGAACACACACCATCACCTGTACCAGACGCTGACCCGCGCGGTGCCGGGTGGGCAGGACGCGCTGCTGTTCGGCTGGCTGAAAACACTCTACCCGATCTGGGCGCGCTTCGGACCCGAGGAGATGTTCATTTCGGCGCAGGTGGGGCTGGCCGAACTGGCGCTGTCGGGCTGCACCATGACTTCGGATCACCTCTATCTCTACCCCAACGGCGCGCGGCTGGATGATACGATCGCTGCCGCCGCCGAGGTGGGCCTGCGCTTTCACCCCACGCGCGGCGCCATGAGCATTGGGGAAAGTGCGGGCGGGTTGCCACCGGATACGCTGGTGGAACGTGAAGCGGCGATCCTTGACGACATGATCCGTGTGGTCGATGCCCATCATGATGCGAAAGATGGTGCCATGGTCCGCGTCGGTCTGGCTCCCTGCTCGCCTTTTTCCGTCAGCCGTGACCTGATGCGCGAGGCGGCGCTGCTGGCCCGCGACAAGGGCGTGATGCTGCATACCCATCTGGCCGAGAATGATGAGGACATTGCCTATTCGCTGGCCAAGTTCGGCTGCCGCCCCGGTCAATATGCGGAAGACCTGGGCTGGACCGGCGATGACGTGTGGCACGCCCATTGCGTGAAGCTGGACGCGCAGGAGATCTCCCTTTTCGCCCGCACGGGCACCGGCGTGGCGCATTGCCCCTGTTCCAACTGCCGCCTCGGGTCCGGTATCGCGCCAGTGCGCGCCATGCGGAATGCAGGGGTAAAGGTTGCGCTGGGCGTGGACGGATCTGCCAGCAATGACGCGGGCAATCTGGCGGCTGAGGCGCGGATGGCAATGCTGCTACAGCGGGTTGCCAACGGCGCCGATGCCATGGCTGCGCGCGAGGCGCTGGAAATTGCCACCCTTGGCGGCGCGCAGGTTCTGGGCCGCAGCGATCTGGGCAGCATCGAACCCGGCAAGCGGGCCGACCTTGCAATCTGGGACATGCGCGGGATCGAGGCGGCAGGGACATGGGACCCGGTCGCGGCCCTGATGCTCTGCGGCCCGACCCGCGTGCGTGACCTGTTCGTCGAAGGCCGGCAGGTGGTGCGGAATGGGCATCTGACGACCCTTGATCTGCCCCGCGTGATCGAACAGCAGACCCGGCTTGCGACCCGCCTGATGCAATAAACCATTGGACAGGCCGCACCGCGCGCGCTATTCCGCGCAAATGATCAACGCGGTGACCCTGTTTATCCGACGCCGACGCGCCTGAACAGCGCGCTGATCCCGCTTGGCCGCATGGCCGCCCCCATCCATTGTTGACCTTTCGCCCCGGCCTTGGCACTCCTTGGCCTTCACTACGGGAGCTTCCTCATGATTTCCGCCGTCCTGCCGACCTATAACCGCGCGCCCATGGCCTTTACCCATGGCAAGGGCTGCTGGCTGACCGCCGAGGATGGCACCCGATACCTTGACCTTGGCTCGGGCATCGCGGTGAACGCGCTGGGCCATTGCCCGCCTGAACTGGTCGAGACGATCACCGAACAGGCGCAAAAGCTGTGGCATGTCTCGAACGTCTATCGCATCCCCGAGCAAGAGCATCTGGCCGATCTGTTGGTGGAGCACACCTTTGCCGACACGGTGTTCTTCACCAATTCCGGTACCGAGGCGGCGGAACTGGCGATCAAGATGGCGCGGAAATACCATTATGATCTGGGGGCCCCGCGCGAAGAGATCATCGCCTTCGACGGCGCCTTCCATGGCCGCTCCACCGGTGCCATCGCCGCTGCCGGGACAGAAAAGATGACCAAGGGCTATGGCCCCCTGATGCCCGGCTTCCGGCAGCTTCCCTTCGGCGACCATGAGGCGCTGAAGGCCGCCATCAGCGACAAGACCTGCGCCGTGATCATCGAACCCATTCAGGGCGAGGGCGGCATTCGCACCCTGCCGGATGCCTGCCTCAAGGGTCTGCGCGACCTCTGCGACCAGCATGGCGCGCTGCTGATCTTTGACGAGGTGCAATGCGGCATGGGCCGGACCGGACGCCTGTTCGCGCACGAATGGGCAGGCGTTGCGCCCGACATCATGATGGTCGCCAAGGGCATCGGCGGCGGCTTCCCCCTGGGCGCGGTTCTGGCCACTGAAAAGGCTGCCAAGGGTATGACCGCAGGCACCCATGGTTCGACCTATGGGGGTAACCCCTTGGGCTGTGCCGTGGGCGCGCGGGTGGTCGAGATCATCACGGATCCGGCGTTCCTGTCGGAAGTGAACCGCAAGGCCGCCCTGTTCCGGCAGGGGCTGGAGGGTCTGGTCGCCGCCCATCCCAAGGTGTTCGAAGCGGTTCGTGGCCAGGGGCTTATGCTGGGCCTGAAGTGCGTGGCTACCAATACGGACGTGGTCAAGGCGGGCTACGGCCAAAACCTGCTGACTGTGGCCGCCTCGGACAATGTGATCCGCCTGCTTCCGGCCCTGAACATCCCCGATGCCGACATTGCCGAGGCGCTCAAGCGGCTTGACGCCACTGCCGCCGCGCTGGAGGCCGCATGACCGCAACCATGGAAACCGCCCACAGAAGCCGGCTACGAGAGGGTATTTTCTGCTGATTCCCCTTCTCCAAATATCCTCGGGGGTCCGGGGGCAGACAGCCCCCGGCGCCCTTCACCTGAAAGACCGTTCCGATGAAGCACTTCCTTGATATCCACAAGACTGACGCCGCCGATCTGCGGGGCATGATCGACAATGCCCACGCGATGAAGGTCGCGCGCAATGGCCGCCCCAAGGGCACGCCGGATGACGACCAGCCGTTGGCCGGTCGCATGGTCGCGCTGATCTTTGAAAAGCCCTCTACCCGCACCCGCGTGTCCTTTGATGTGGGCGTGCGCCAGATGGGCGGGCAGACCATGGTGCTGTCGGGCAAGGAAATGCAGCTTGGCCATGGCGAGACCATTGCCGATACTGCCCGCGTGCTGTCGCGTTATGTCGATCTGATCATGATCCGCACGTTTGAAGAGCAGACGCTGCTGGAAATGGCCGAACATGCCACGGTGCCGGTGATCAACGGCCTGACCAACCGCACCCATCCCTGCCAGATCATGGCCGATGTGATGACCTATGAAGAACATCGCGGCCCGATCGCCGGGAAAAAGGTGGTCTGGTGCGGCGACGGTAACAATGTCGCCGCCAGCTTCCTTCATGCAGCCGGGCAGTTCGGCTTCGATTTCACCTTCACCGGCCCGCCCACGCTGGACCCCGAGGCAGAATTCGTCGGTTTCGCCCGCGAAAAGGGCAGCAAGGTGCTGATCGAGCGGGATCCGTTCAAGGCGGTGGCCGGGGCCGATCTGGTTGTCACCGACACCTGGGTTTCGATGCACGACCCGGAATCCGCCAAGGAACGTCGCCACAACCAGCTTCGTCCCTATCAGGTGAACGAGGCGCTGATGGCCGTGGCCAAGCCGGACAGCCTGTTCATGCACTGCCTGCCCGCGCACCGGAATGACGAGGCCACCAGCGCCGTGATGGACGGCCCACATTCGGTGATCTTTGATGAGGCCGAAAACCGGCTGCACGCACAAAAGGCCGTGATGCGTTGGTGCCTTGGGGTCTGACCGCTCTTGCAGGCTGGCGGCATCGGGTGCTTGATGCCGCCACCGCCAGAGGAGGCCCCCATGCAATCCCCCGTTCCCTATTTCGTCCATTCCCTGACTGCCCTGTCGAAGATCCTCGACAAGGCAGAGGCCTTTGCCGAGGCCAAGAAGCTCAAGCCAGAGGTGATTCCGCAGTTGCGGCTGATCGCCGACATGTTCCCTTTCGCGCGGCAGGTCATGATCGCGACCGATCACGCCAAAGGGGCCTCGGCCCGGCTGTCGGGCACGGAAAACCCGTCTTTCCCCGACACGGAAACCACGCTGGCCGAGCTGAAGGCGCGGATTGCCAAGACCATCGCGTTTATCCAGACCATTCCCGACGCGGCGTTTGACGGGGCCGAGACGAAGACCATCACCGTCAAGGCCGGCCCGCGAGAGCTGACCTTCCCCGGCGCGCAATATCTGTATGGCTATGCCATTCCGAATTTCTATTTCCATATGAGCACGGCCTATAACATCCTGCGCTCGAACGGGGTCGAGGTTGGCAAGGTCGATTTCCTGGGCGGTTGAGGGATGACCGCGCTGGTCGTGATTGACGTTCAGCAGGCTTTCGCCGTGCGGCGCGATGCAGGGCGCCCTTGGGCCAATCCGGGGGCAGAGGTGGCGATTGCCGCGCTTTTGGCCAGGTTTCGCGAACGGGGGTTGCCGGTGATCCATGTGCACCATCATGGCACCGACACTGCCGATGATTTTCACCGCGATGCGCCGGGGGCGCAGGTGATGGCCTGCGCCGCACCTCTGCCGGGGGAGGCGGTGGTGATCAAATCCGGCTCTTCCGCGTTTATCGGCACCGATCTGGCCGAGCGGCTGGCCGCCTTGGGCAATCCGCCTTTGGTGATTGCGGGCGGGGCCGCGAATTACTGCGTCAACTCTACCGTGCGGATGGCGGGTAATCTGGGGTATGATGTGACCATCGCCTCGGATGCGCTGATCAACTTTGGCCAGCGGCTGGGCGACGGGCGGGTGATGCCCGCCACCGATGTGCTGGCGCTGATACTGGCCGATCTGGATGGAGAGTTCGGTCGTGTCGAACCCTCGGGCCAGATCATCGCGCGCCTTTAGGCGCGCGTCCTTGCGGCAGCGATCAGCCCGTCAGGCAATCGGCCAGTGTGGTGGCGATGCCTTTCAGGATAGTGGCATAGGTGCCGGGGCCGGCGTCATAGCTGGACCCGACCGGATCAAGGCCGCCACCGATCTTTGCGCCCGTGCCTTCGGTCAGCACATTCAGAAGGGCCGGGTCGTGCTGCACCTCGGGGAACAGGCAGGCGATATGGCTGTCTGCAATCTGCTTTTGCAGCGCCGCCACCCGTGCCGCGCCCGGTGCCGCCGCGTCGCCCAACGCCAGAGAGGACGCCGGGTTCAGCCCGTAATGAGCGGTGAAATAGCCATAGGCGGCGTGATAGGTGACGAAGGGCTTGTCTTTCACCGGGGCCAGAACGGTCGCAACCTCGGCATCAAGGGCGGTCAGGCGTTTGCGCGCGGTTTCGGCATTGGCGGCATAGGTCGCGGCGTTTTCCGGGTCCAGTCGCGACAGGTCGGCCGCAATCAGCCCGACCCAGACCTCGGCATTGGCGGGGTCCAGCCAGGCGTGGGGGTTTATGGGACCGTGGTCGTGATCATGGCTTTCGGCCTCGCCCTCTTCATGCTCATCATCCTCACCGGGGGCATAGGGGCGGGTCTGGGTGCCTGCCGCATCCAGCAGCGCGAGTTGTGTGGCGTTTGAGCCTTGCAGCGCCCGGTCCAGCCACGGCGTCAGCTCCGGCCCGATCCAGACCACAAGGCCCGCATCGGCGATGTCGCCCATCTGGCTGGGTCGCAGGGCAAAGTCATGCTCGTCGGCCCCCTTGCTCAACAACAGGACCGGCTGACCCAGATCGCCCATCACCTGCGCCACCAGCGCGTGAACAGGGGGAATGTCGGTCACGACATGCGGCACCTCTGCCAGGACGGGCAGGGGCAACAGGCTGGCAAGTGCCAAAGTTATGGTATAACGCATCATGACCTCTTTCGCGACGACGGCGGAAGAGATACATTGTGATAGTATAACATTTCAAGAGGCAATCATGGCCAAGCTGCACGATGCGTCCTGTCCCGGCTGTCAGTCGCCCGATCTGGCCTTTGCCCGGCATGACCATGCCCATTGTGCGACCGACGCGCTCGCCCGCGCCGATGCGCTATGCGCCGAACGAAAGCAGCGGCTGACCCCGGTGCGCCGCCGGGTGCTGGAAATCCTGCTGGAATCGCACCGTGCGCTTGGGGCCTATGACGTTCTGACCCGTCTTTCGGCAGAGGGGTATGGCAACCAGCCGCCGGTGGCCTACCGCGCGCTGGATTTCCTTGAAGAACAGGGTCTTGCCCATCGTATCCGTCGGCTGAACGCCTTTACGGCCTGTATGCATCCCGGCGAGGCGCATTCGCCTGCCTTTCTGATCTGCCGGGCTTGCGACAAGGTGGCCGAGGCCCCGGCCGATCCGATCCGCGCCGCGCTGATCCGGGAGGCGGCGGCTGTGGGCTTTACGGTCGAGGGATCGAACATCGAGGCCGTCGGCCTGTGCCCGGCCTGCGCGGAGGCGGCATGAGCCTGATCGCCGCGCAATCCCTTTGTGTCCGCTTTGGCGCGACCGAGGTGCTGCATGATGTTTCCCTGGCGATAGAGCCGGGGGAGATCGTGACGATTCTTGGCCCCAACGGATCGGGCAAATCCACGCTGTTGCGGGCTTTGTTGGGCATCGTTCCGGCCAGCCATGGCCGGGTTGTCCGCGCCGATGGTCTGCGAATCGGCTATGTGCCGCAAAAGCTGGCGGTGGACCGGGCGATGCCGATGACAGCACGTCGGTTTCTGTCGTTGCCCCGCCGGGTTGAGGATGCGGCGGCCGAGGCGGCGCTGGCCCGCGTGGGGCTGGACGGCTTGGGTGGGCGGCAAATGGCGGCGCTGTCGGGCGGCCAGTTCCAGCGCCTGCTGCTGGCGCGGGCTTTGCTGACCGATCCGCAAATTCTTGTGCTGGATGAGCCGACGCAGGGGCTGGACCAGCCCGGCGAGGCGGCGTTCTATCGTCTGATCGAGGAGGTCCGGCGCGACACAGGGGCGGCGGTGCTGATGGTCAGCCACGACCTGCATGTGGTGATGGCGGCGTCCGACCGGGTGATCTGCCTAAACCACCATATCTGTTGCGAAGGCACGCCGCGTGTTGTGTCGAATGCGCCGGAATACCGCGCCCTGTTCGGTCTGGGCACCCAAGGCGCGCTGGCCCTGTATCAGCACGCGCATGACCACACGCACGACCACGACCATGATCACGCGCACGACCACAGCCACGACCATCACGGCCATGACCATGTTTGACGATTTCCTTGTCCGTGCCGCCTTTGCCGGCGTCGGCCTGTCGCTGGCCACCGGCCCCTTGGGCAGCTTTGTCGTCTGGCGGCGGATGGCCTATTTCGGCGACGCCACCTCTCATGCGGCCATTTTGGGTGTGGCGCTGGCCTTGGCGTTCAACCTGCCGATTTCGGTGGGCACCTTGGGCGTTGCATTGGCCATGGCGCTGGTCGTGTCCACGCTGGCGGCCAAGGGCTGGGCGATGGATACCACGCTGGGGGTGATGGCGCATTCGGCGCTGGCTTTCGGGCTGGTGGCAATTTCCTTCGTGCCGGGGGTGCGCAGCGATCTGCAAAGCTGGCTGTTCGGCGATATTCTGGCGGTAACCAGGGGCGATCTGGTGTTCATCTGGGGGGGCGCCGCGCTGGTTCTGGCGCTGATGGTCTGGCGATGGCAGGCGCTGCTGACGGCCACGGTGAACGAAGATCTGGCCTATGCCAGCGGCCTGAACCCTGATCGAGAGCGACTGGTGCTGACCTTGGCGCTGGCGGTTGTGGTGGCCGTGGCGCTGAAGGTGGTGGGCGCGCTGCTGATCGCGGCGATGCTGATCATTCCCGCCGCCGCCGCCCGCGCCCTGGCCCGCACCCCCGAAGGGATGGCGGGGCTGGCCGTGGGGGCGGGGGCCGTTTCAAGCCTGGGCGGGCTGGCGCTGGCCATGGCGCAAGATACGCCCGCCGGGCCATCAATCGTGACGGTCGCGGCGGTGATCTTTGCCCTGGCGGTGGGGGCAGGGCGGTTGCGACCGGGGTGAGTGGCCCCCGAATGCAGGGCATTGCACGGCCTGGATGTTGCGATTGTCGCGAAGATGATCGGGCTTGGTCAAACAGGTGCCATTTTCTATCCGCAACACTCCCCCGTGTCGTTGGCCGGGGTTAGAATGACCAAGCTGTTCTTTGCTTTTCTTGTGATCTGCCTGATCGCGGTTGCCGGTGTCGATTACGCCAACCAGACCCGCCAGGCCAAACTGGGCCTGGGCGAAATGTCGGCGGGCACCTATTTCTCCACCATCACCGGGCGGATTGATGCCGTGCGGCAGGCCCGCGCCATGGCGGCGGAACGGACCGCGCTGCTGGAAATGGCCCCCCGCGATCTGCTGCCCGCCCCGCCGGCGGGCTGGACGCGGCGCGACCTGACCAAAGAGGATCGCAAGTTGCTGGGCCAGAGGGACCGCGACGATCCTTTGGGCGGAATGCCCCAAGACGTGCGCGGCGATGCGAACATGATGACCATGCTGGCACTGGACCCGGCCGCGATGGAGCGTCGCAACAACCGTCAGGTCTGGGTTTATGAAAAGCCCGGTGCAATGGTTTTGCTGCGGCTGGCCACGTCGAACGGGGCCGAACCGGGCGGCTTTGGAATTCAGGCGGCGGCGATGAAGATGGTCAATGCCAATATCGGCATGATGACAGAAAAATCCGGCTTTGGCCTGGTCAAGGGCATCCCCTACATCGAGGTTGGCTCGTTCCTGGGTGGGGCGGGCGAGGAGAATGTTGCTCCGATCCGGTTGCTGACGGCCAGAATGGGTAAAGAGGTCAATATCTCGGCCGAAGGCATTGCCACGGACGAGGATTTTCACGAACTCTTGCTTAGCATCGACTATGATCGGCTGAACCGGATACTTGAGGCGCCGCTGGCCGATATCGGCAGCGCGGCAAAGGATTTGCCGCTTGAAGAGCAACGGGTGCTGGCCGAGCGGGCCGAGATTTCCAACCGGGCCGCGCTGTTCCGTGAGGGCGCCATGGCCGAGTTGCAGTTGCAGCGCGCCGGGCTGGAGATTCTGCTGGCAGGCGGCAAGGTGCCCGCCGAAGAAGCCAAGGCCAAACAGGCCGAACTGGACACGCGCGAGGCCGAGATCAACAAACGCTATGACGCGATGATGGCCAAGGCCGAGCCGCCCAAGCCAGAACCGGTCAAGGAGGAGGCCGCCGAAGTCCTGCCATCGGAGGATGCAGCAAAGCCCGCCAAGGACAACAAGCCGAGCATCCGTGATCTTGGCACGGGCTGTCAGATCAAGGCGGGAACCAAGTTCTGTTCCTCTGGGGGGTGATCCTCTTGGGTCGCGATCAGAGCCGACGGCTGTCGGCTCTGATCTGCACCGTCACGACAGGGCGCGTTTCAGCGCGGGCAGGGGCGACAGGATCAACAGATCCAGCGCGAGGATTGCCAGCAGCGTGAACCCCAGCACCGGGAAGGCCAGCGACATTGCCAGAGTGATCAGCGCCACACCCCGGGCCAACGGCACCTCTGCCGGGGCGGGTGGGGCCGCCAGCCGCAGCGCGCCCGAGGGGCGGCGCTTCCACCACATCACAAGGCCCGTCAGGCTGATGACCCAGATCGACGCGCAGAACGCCCAGTTCAGCGCCACGTTCCACCAGCCCATCTGCCCTTCGTGCAACGCGATCCCCACAGCCATGGCCTTGCCACCCAGAGGGTATTCGGCATAGCGCACATCGGCCAGGATCTTGCCAGTGTAACGGTCAATGTGAACGGTGCGGTCGGCGGTGGGGTTCGGGCTGTCATAGCTCATCGAATCGCGGGAAAGCGTCCAGACCCCGGTGTCATCGGCTGGCGCGGCCACCTGCACCCGCGCGTTGAACCCAAGGGCACGCGCGCCTGCAACTACGGTCTCAAAGGTCACAGGCGTGCCTGGCGGCAACAGTTGAACCCCTGCCTGACTGCCGCTTTCGGGCAAAGGGGCCAGTTCCAGTGTCCAGGGCACCTCTTTCAGGGCGGTGTCGTTCAGGCTGGCATGGGTCTTGTCCGACAGCGGAGCGCCCCATTTTTCGGCGGGAAAGGTGCTCCAGGCCTGCACATATTTACCGCCCCAGATTCCGGCCCACGACAGGCCCGAGATCAGGAAGAACACCAGAACAATCGCAATCCACGCCCCAACCGACTGATGCAGCGATTTCCAGAAGGCGCGACCCTTGGCGGCAAGATTGGGGATGAAGACGGCAGACAGTTTGCCACCTTTACGCGGCCAGACCAGATAGACGCCGGTGACGACCAGCAAAAGACCAAGGCTGGCCGCCGCCTCGATCAGAAAGTCACCAAGGCCGCCATCGGGGCCCAGAAACAGCGTACCATGCAGGTCGGTCAGCCATTCGTTCCAGGTGCCCGCCTTGGGCCGGTCGGACAGGACGGTGCCGGAATAGGGATCGACCGCCAACATTCGCGTGCCCTCTGCCGTGGCGATCTGCACAAGAGCCGGCTTTTCTGCATCAAGCGGGGTGATGTAGGTGGTGGCCGCCGCATCGGGGTGGTTGGTCAGCGCCGCGTCGATCTGTTGCGTCACCGTCAGGGGCGCACCATCGGGCGTCACCGGCAGGCGGTCGCCATATTCGGGCGATATGGCAGTGAACCAGACGATCAGCGCGCCCGTGACCGACAACATGAGAAGGAAGGGGATGACGTAAAGCCCGGCATAAAAGTGCCAGCGCCAGACGGCAAAATACAGTTTCTGGGCGCCAGACGGCCCATTGGTTTCGATGTTGGCCATCGAAGAACTCCTTGGTTGGATTTCGAAAATAGGATCGGAAATCAACCGTAGAGCGGGGGACCGCGTGCCCAGATGCCGCGCGGGTCATGGGCCGGACGCCAGAGGGCCGCGGCGTGCTGCGGCGTGGCGCGGCGGCTGGCAAAGGCGGGTTGGGGCAGGGCGATTGGTGCGGGCAGGTCGGTCACCGCCAGTGCCATGCCCCAGTCGCAGCCGGTCCTTCCGGGGCCGGGGTCGGCAGGCTTCATCTCACCTGTCACCGGATCAAACACCATGGCGACCGGGCCCGCGCCGGAACAGATGACCATCTGAAGCTGGCCATCCGGCGCGATGCTTGGCATCACCCCCGGCGGAACGGCAAACAGGGCCACCAGTGCCAGCAGCACCGGAAGCCGCAGCATCACCCGCTGGATGGCGTTGTATGGGCCTGCATCGTTCATGCGCGATCTGTGGCAGGCAGGGACAGGCCGGTCAACCTTCCGTGATGCCGCATTCTGGCCGCCATGTCGTTTTTCGCCGTTTCATGTCGGCGCTCCGTCGCCAAAAACGGGGGTATGGGGCATCTATGGGCAAAACCCCATCTCGCGGAGTCGCCGTTCATGAAAACCCATGTCAAAGCCCTGGTCGTCGGCGGCGGTGCCGTCGGCACCGGCATCACCTATCACCTGGCCAAGGCGGGCTGGGATGTTCTGCAAGTCGAACGGGACGAGCTGACAGCAGGTTCCACCTGGCACGCTGCCGGTCTGCTGCCCCTGTTCAACATGAGCTATGCGACCACCCATATCCACAAATACTCGGTGGATTTCTACAAAAGCCTTGAGGCCGAAACCGGCCTGAACGCGGGCTTTTCGATCTGCGGCAACCTGCGCATGGCGCAGACCGATGCGCGGATGGACGAATACATGCTGTATTCCTCGGTCGCCGAAACCGCCGGGGTCTATCACGAATTCCTGACGCCCGCGCAGATCAAGGAGCGCTGGCCGCTGGTCAGGACCGAAGACCTGAAGGGCGCGCTGTTCCACCCGCAGGATGGCTACATCAACCCCGCCGATGTGACCCAGGCCATGGCCAAGGGTGCGCGCCAACTGGGTGCCACCATTGAGCGCAAGATTCAGGTCGATGCCTATCGCTGGACCGGCAGCGAATGGGTGGTTTCGGTCACTCGCATGGCCGATGTCGGCGGCAACCTGGTGCCGACCGATGAGAAATACGAAATCCATGCCGAGCATGTGGTGACCGCCACCGGCAACCATGCGCAGCGCACCGCCAAGCTCTTGGGCATCCGCACCCCTGCCATTCCGGTCGAACACCAGTATATCGTGACCGAGCCTGACCCCGCGCTGCAAGCCTGGCGCAAGGCCGGCAACCCCGAACACCCGGTTCTGCGCGATGCCGATGCCAAATGGTATGTGCGCGAAGAACGCGGCGGCTGGATCCTTGGCCCCTATGAGCGCAATGCGCCCGCCCGCTTCGCCTATGGCGTGCCGGAATCCTTCCGTGCCGACCTGTTCCCGCTGGATCTGGAGCGGATCGAGGCGGAATACATGAGCATGATCCACCGCATCCCGACCGCGGAAACCGTGGGTCTGAAGGACGATTTCAACGGCCCGATCTGCTATACCCCCGATGGTAACCCGCTGGTCGGCCCGGCGCCGGGCCTGCGCAACATGTGGCTGGCCGAAGGCTTCAGCTTTGGCATCACGGCGGCGGGCGGCACAGGCTATTACCTTGCCCAGATGATGGTGCATGGCGAGGCCGAGATCGACATGGCCAGCCTTGACCCCAAGCGGTACGGCAACTGGATGACCACCGAATATGCGGTGAAGAAGAACGAGGAATGCTATGAGCATGTCTTCATCCTGCACCACCCGGATGAAGAGCGTGAGGCGGCCCGACCGCTGCGCACCGCCCCGGTTTACGACAAGCAAAAAGAGCTGGGTGCGCAGTTCGGTCAGGTGAACGGCTGGGAACGCCCGATTTATTACGGGCCGAAGAACGCTCCGGCAGATTTCGACCACAACGCCCGCAGCTTCCGCCGGGGGGCCTGGTGGCAATATGCGGTGGACGAGGCCAAGGCGATCCGCGAAACCGCTGGTCTGATCGACGCAACCGCATTCACCAAGCACACCGTGCGCGGGCCGGGGGCGACGGCGTTCCTCGACTGGTTCACCTGCAACGCGCTGCCCAAGGTCGGCCGCATCAACCTGACCTATGCGCTGACCCCGCAAGGCACGACGCGGACCGAATACACCATCGTCCGCAACGGCGAGAATGACTATTACCTCGTCAGCGCCGGGGCCTGGACCGATTATGACGCCGATTACCTGCGCAAATGCGCCGAGGATATGGCGCCGAAGTTCGGCCATATCGAGATCCACGATGTCACCACGCAATGGGGTGTGTTCGCCATCGCCGGTCCGAACAGTCGCAAGATCCTGGCCGAACTGATCCGTGATGCCGAGCCGGAAACCGCGCTGTCGAACAAGCGGTTCCCGTGGCTGTCGGCACGTCGGATCGAGTTGGGCATGGTGCCGGTCAACGCGATCCGCGTGGCCTATACCGGCGAATTGGGCTGGGAATTGCACCACCCGATCGAAATGCAGCGGAACCTATGGGAACAACTGCTGAAAGCGGGCGAAAAGCACGGGATGAAGCTGGTCGGTGCCCGCGCGCAGAACTGGCTGCGTCAGGAGAAATCCTACCGCGCCTTCGGCAATGAGTTGGGCCGCGATGCGACCCCGCTGGAGGCTGCGCTGGACCGTTTCGTTGACCTGTCAAAGGATTTCCAGGGCAAAGAGGCGATGCTGGCCACGGGTATCCGGTCGAAATGCGTGACCGTGCTGATCGATGGACCGTCGGACACCGATCCGTGGGGCAAGGAGGCGCTGCTGAAGGATGGCGTCAAGGTCGGGCGCCTGACCTCGGGTGGCTATTCGGTGGCCTTCGGCAAGCAGATCGGCATGGGATACGTCTCGCCCGAACTGGCCGAGGTGGGCACCAAGCTGAAGGTCAAGATGCTGCTGAAAGAATGGGACGCCGAGGTGGTTGAAGACAGCCCGTTCGATCCGAAAAACGTGAAGATCCGGGTGGATGGGTGAGACGCGCCCGGACGGCGCTCCAGTGGAGCGCCGTCAGCGTCGAACGCCCGTAGCGCAAGCGAAGGGCCGGTAAACGGGGGCTAGCCCCCCAGTCCCGGCCCGGCCACGGGCCGGGCGTTCTTCGCGGAAATCGTCCACTGGACGATTTCTGATCGCTCATCACCCCCCAGGATATTTATGCCAAGATGAAGGGCGGGCCGTTGGGTCTGCCCTTTTGCTATCCGGTGGCGTTGGCCAGCCAGGCTTGCCATTGGGCGCGGCTGCCAGCGAAGGTGTTCAGATCAACCTTGCCGTCAATTCCGGGAACAAGGCCGGTGCCGGAATATTGCCAGAAGGTCCAGTGCTGGCCGGGGTAACGGTCGGACGGGTGTTCCTTGACCGAGCGGAGCCAGAACTCGACGCCAGAGATTTCCCAGAGCTGGTTTTCCTCATAGAAATCAACGGTCGTATAAAGGATCGGGCGCTTGCCATAGTGGCGTGTCAGGGCTGAAACAAACGTGCGGGCATCGGCCTGAACCTCTGCCTTCGGGCGCTTGCCGGGGCAGGTGGGGGATTGGTGGTTCCATTCCATATCCAGCACCGGGGGCAGGGAGATCGCATTGCGCGGGACATGGCGGATGAACCAGGCCGCCTGCTCTGACGCGGCGCGGCAGTGGTAGAAGAAATGATAGGCGCCGACCGGCACGCCTGCGGCGGCGGCGGCGCGGCGGTTGGTGTCAAACGCGCCATCCACCCGGTCGCCGCCCTCGGTTGCCTTGAGGAAGGCGAAGTTCACGCCGTTAGCGCGCGCCTGCGGCCAATCGACCGCCCCGTTCCAGACCGACATGTCAACGCCATGGACCGGATGGTCCAGCGGGGCGGTCCCGCTCCACTCAACGGGGTGGGCGTCAGTGAAATTGGCGGAGGTGATCGAGACCCTTGGCGCATCGGCCGTCCGGTCATCGGACGGGCGGGCGCCGCAGGCGGCGAGGGCGAGGAGAAGGGCGGAAAGGGCGAGGCGCGACATGGGGCGCATCGTCGCAAATCCGGCGGCGGATGTCATCAGACACCGAAGCCCGGTTTTTGGCAGCCTCGCGGCAATCCGCCGATCCGGTCAGCCTGCGGGCGTGGCGAATTCGTCCCAGGCGGCCAGCGCATGGGCGGCATACATCAGCGCCGGGCCGCCGCCCATTTGCACGCACATGGCAAGGACCGAAGCCAGCTCTTCGCGGGTGGCGCCAGTTTTCATCAGCGCCTCGACGTGAAGGTTGACGCAAGGCTCGCACCGCTGGGTGACAGCGATGGCAAGGGCGACGAATTCGCGCTGCTTCTTGTCCAGCGCACCGTCGGTCATGGCGCCCGACGACAGGGCGGCAAACCCTTTGGCGGTTTCGGGGTTCAGCTTGTGCAGCGCGCGCAGCTCGGTGCGGATATCAGCGGTTTTCTGGCGATAGGGGGTCAAGGCAATCTCCTGTTTTCCGCCTTGTCGCGGGGGCGAGGAGGGGTTGCCTTGATTCAGGTCAATCACATTCTAAGATGTGAATTTGTTAACCGAAGCGCGCGGGCGAGAGGGTGGCCACCACGTCAGGCGAGAGCGTTGGCGCGCGGCCTGCGATCAGATCGGCGGCCAGCAGGCTGGCGGCAGGCGAGGTTTGAAAACCATAGCCCCCCTGACCGGCCAGCCAGAAGAAATCGGGCACCGTGGTGTCGTGTCCGATCACCAGCACCCGGTCGGGCGCAAAGGTGCGCAGGCCCGCCCAGTTGGAGATCAGCCGCGTCACGGGTTCCGTGACCATTTCCTCATAGCGCGCCAGCCCCTCGGCCAGCACCATGTCGTCGGCCCAGGCGTCATGCGGTTCCTGCGGGTGCTCTTCGGCAGGCGAGACGATCAGAGCGCCCGCGTCGGGCTTGGCGTACCAGGTTTCGCCCACGCCGAACATCATCGGCCACTTGCTGACATCATGGTCGCCCGGCGCCGGGATGCGCGCCATCGAGCGGCGGTTGGGCGTGAAGCCCAGCGGCTTCACCCCCGCCATTGTTGCCACCTGATCCACCCAGGCCCCGGCTGCGTTGATCAGCAGACGGCCCGAGAACTCGCCCGCCGGGGTCGTGACATGCCACGCGGCCCCATCGCGGCGGATGGCGGTGACGCGGGCATTGGTAACGATCTCGCCGTTCGCCTTCGCCTCACGCGCAAAACGCTGGATCAGCAGGTCGGTGTCGATGTCCCAGGCGTGATCGCCAAAGGCGGCCATGGCCACGGTTCCGGGGTTCAGGATCGGCACCATGGCATGTGCTTCGTCCAGCCCGATGCGCGGCAGGTCCATCGCGGTGATGTCGGCGGCAAAGGCATCCTCCTCACCCGGCTTGCCCAGTATCATCAAGCCACGGGGCGACAACAGGTCGCCTGCGCCGCGGAAGTGATCGCCCGAGGCCAGCGACAGTTCGACGACCGGGCGCAGGCCATAGTTCGGTTCATACAACGCGGCTGAGCGGCCCGAGGCGTGGTGCGCCAGATGCGTCTCTGCCTCAAGCAGCAGCACACGGCCAAGGGGGGCAAGGCGGGCAGCGGCGGAGACACCGGCGATACCACCGCCGATGATCAGGAAATCGTAGGTCATGGATCTTTCCGTCAGGTCTTGCGTGGCGGCAGAGTGTCATGGCAGCCCGGCATTGGCCACCCCGCCTGCGACCCTACGCGGTCGCCTTCTGGCTTGGGGCGCGCCTTGTAGGCTGGCGAGGGCCATCGCCCTCGCCACGAGATGTGGGTTCAGTTTGCCCGGTCGGGCCTCAAAGGCCCGGCCAGCGCCCGCCCCGCCATCGGCGGGCGCTTCTCGCCCGCCGGGGCAGGCACTGGCCTCTGGCATTGCTGGTGGAACCGACTGTTGCGGAAACCGCGCGAGCGGTCGGGGGAAACGCGGTGCGTTTCCTTGCCCCACCCGAACGAAGGGCACCTCAACGCCGATACGCCTAACCCGCCGACACCATCAGCCGTTTCAACCCATGGAAATGATACACGTTCGCGTATTCCGGCGCCCCGGCCAGCCGCAGGCCGGGCAGGCGGGTGAACAGGATCGGCAGGGCGATGGTCAGTTCCAGCCGCGCCAGCGGGGCACCGACGCAGAAATGCAGGCCCGCGCCAAAGGTTGCATTGGCCTTGATCGGACGATGAGGCCGGAATGCTGCGGGGTCATCCCACACTCCGGGGTCTCGGTTGGCGGCCGCCAGCAGCAAGCCCACCTGATCGCCGCGACGGAAGGTATGGCCCATCACCTCGATGTCTTCATAGGCCCAGCGGGTGAACATGTGCAGCGCGGGATCGAAGCGCAGGATCTCCTCAACCGTGGTTTCCGCCGTCTCGGGCGTGATGCCATGGCCCGTTTCCAAGAGCGTTTTCACTCCATTGCCGATGGTATGCACCGTTGCCTCATGCCCGGCATTCAGCAGCAGGATGCAGGTGGTGATCAGCTCGTCCGTGGTCAGCCGCTCGCCCTCGGCTTCGGCGGCGATCAGATGGGTGATCAGGTCATCGCGCGGATCGGCGCGACGGCTTTCGACATAGCCGCGCATGAAGGCCACAAAAGCCTCGGTCGCGGCCACCGCGCGGTCCTCGGTTTCGCGGGTGCGGCCCGCCATATACATGCCGACCATGGCGTTCGACCAGCGCAAGAGATCGTCCGAAATTTCCTCGGGCACGCCCAGCAGGCGGGCGATGATGATCACCGGCAATTTCTGGCCAAAGTGCTGCACCAGGTCGAAGTTGCCCGCTGGAAAGCGGTCAATCAACTGATTGGAAAGGGTCGCAATCTCCGGCTCCAGCGCGGCGATCCGGCGCGAGGTGAAGGCGCGCAGCACAAGGCCCCGCAGCCGGGTGTGACGCGGCGGCTCCAGCTCCAGCATCGAATGCGCCTCGACTGCGTAGAAGGGGCGCAGATGGTCGGGGATCGGGGGCGCAAGCTCTGCCGGAACCTCGCGCCCGAAACGGCGGTCGCGGAAGATGGCGTTCACCGCCGCCGCATTGCCGGTGCAGGTCAGGTTATAGTCGGCCCAGTGAAAGAACGGGCCATGTCTGCGGGCGGTTTCATAGAACGGATAGGGGTTCTGCACGAATCCCGGATCGGTCGGCGATTGGTTCAGCGTGATCATGCGCGGCGCCCCAAGGGGATGATGCCCTGCGCCACCAGCACACCCACGGCGACCAGCCCGGCGGCGCCGGCCTGCACCCAATCCCATTTGCCGCCCATCAGGAACAGGATGATCATGACGTAGAAGGGGGCTGCGTTGATGTGCAGGGCGGACAGGCCGATGCCCAACTTTTCCACCGACATGATCCACATCAGTTGGCTGACCCCCAGCGAGCCGACCGAAAAGGCCAAAAGCGCCAAGCCTTCACGCATTCCCCAGCCGCTGAAATCCGGCAGCGGCGTGCCGGTGCCGACGCCGATCAGCGCCACGGTGGAAACCGCGATCGCGGCGCCTGAAATGGTCAGCGCGGTGCGGCCAATTGGCGACAGGGCGGGAAAGGCGGTGACGGTCAGCCGAGAGCCAAGCGTGAACGAGACGACCGAGCCAAAGCACAACAGCGCGCCAAAGCCCAGCGACATGCCGCCCCCCTTGAAATCCAGCGCCATCATCCCGCCGACCAGTGACAGTAAAAGCCCGATAATCAGCCCCGCGTTCAGCTTGCGCCCGTCCAGCGCCACCTCCAGTGCAATACCGACAACGGGCAGGGTGGCCGAAATCACCGCCGCCGTCACGGCCCCGCCGCGCGCCTGACCCTGAATCAGGAACCAGGCGCCAAGGCCGATCAGGCTGCCCACTGCGATGCCTTTCAGCCAGTTGACGCGCAGCAGCGCACCCGGCCCTTCCATCACTGCCCAGACCGGCAGCAGCGACAGGGCGGCCAGCCCCATGCGCAATGCGGTCAGTTGCTCGGGCGGCAAAAGCGGAATGATGAAATCGGCGGCGGGCAGGCCCGCGGCCCAGATCAGCATGGAGGCCATGCAGACAAGGTTCGCGGCCAGCAGGTTGGGGGCCGGGGCAAGGGGCTCGGAGTGCGCTGTCATCGGATCAATCTAGGGTGCGACGGGCGGGTTTCTGTTCCGCCCGCGACACTGGCCCGTCAGGCGGCGGCGAGGGCCGCGACAATCGCCCCGAAATCGGCGGCCTTCAGGCTGGCCCCACCCACCAGCGCGCCATCGACATGGGGCACCGCAAAGATTTCGGCCGCGTTCGACGGCTTGACCGACCCGCCATAAAGCAACCGCACGCCAGACGCCTCGGCGCCGATCTGCTTCATCAGGCTGACGCGCAGAAAGGAATGCACCTCGGCAATCTGCTCCAGCGTCGGGGTGCGCCCGGTGCCGATGGCCCAGACGGGCTCATAGGCGATGACCAGCGTGGCGGCGGTCGATCCGGCAGGCACCGAACCGGCCAGTTGTGCACCGATCACGGCAAGGGTCTGGCCCGCATCGCGCTGGGCTTCGGTTTCGCCCAGGCAGACCACCGGAATCAGTCCGGCCTCTGCTGCCACCAATGCCTTGGCGCAGATCAGTTCATCCGTTTCGCCATGGTCGGCGCGGCGTTCGGAATGGCCAAGGATGACGTAAGACGCGCCCGCATCCTTGATCATCGGGGCCGAGATGTCGCCCGTATGCGCGCCGCTGGCCTTGGGGTGGCAATCCTGCCCGCCGATGGCAAGGGCCGTGCCCTTGGTGGCCCAGGCAGCCTGGGCGATCAGCGTGGCGGGCGGGCAGATCAGCATCTCGCAGGCGGGGGCCGGATGCGCCTCGGTCAGCGCCTTCAACTCGGCCAGCGCCGCCGCGTTGCCGTTCATCTTCCAGTTGCCCGCCGCCAGTTTCCGCATTGTCGCCTCCCATGTCCTGCCAAAGGGTTAGCGCCCCGGTTTCGCCATGGAAAGGGGACAAAACGAAAAACCCGCGAAGCTGGGGGCTTCGCGGGCGCAATCGTTACTCTCGCGCGTTTTCAAGGGTGGGCAGTGCCCGGGACGTCGTGAAACTTGATCGATTCGCCGCAGCCGCAGGCCTCTGCCACATTAGGGTTGCGGAACTTGAAGCCAGCATGAAGCAGATCGACCTCATAGTCGATTTCGGTGCCGATCAGGAACATCTGCGCCATCGGGGCAATCAGCACGCGGGCACCATCCTGCTCGACCACCTCGTCCAGCGGATTGGCCTCGGCCACATAGTCCATGGTGTATTCCATGCCAGCGCAGCCGCCTTTCTTCACGCCGATGCGCAAGCCTGCGCTGCCCTGCTTTTCCATCAGGCGCGCGATCTGTTTCGCGGCGGGTGTCGTCAGGGTGACGGCGGCTTTTCCGGGAATTCCGAACATGGGATGCTCCTTTGACGCCAATCTAGGGTGCTGCGGGCAAAATTCCAAGCGGTGGCAGCGTGTTCAGCAGTGCAACCGTTGCATAGCCGACCAGCAGCACCCAGGCGAAAGAGGCCAGCGTGCCGATGATCACATATTCCGACAGCGCCCGGTCGTCCTTGACCGCCCCGAACCGCAGGATCGACTTGGCCGCGATCAAGAGGCCCACGCCCCCCGGCTGGCCCAGGAAGATCAGGGCGAAGATCAGCCCGCGCTCCAAGAGGCCGATGACGCGGCCCGCGCCGGGCAGGCTTTCGGCCTTGTCGCCATCGGGCAGCATCGCGGCGAAGGGCGCCATCAGAAAACCGATCGCAAAACCGCCCGCGCGGGTGGCCAGAACTGCGCCCGCCACCAGCGTCATCAGGCCGGGCAGGGCGGGGTGGCTGGCCCAGAGGCCGCTGCCGAACAGGCCGGGCTGCCAAAGCGCAAGGGCGCCAACCGCCACCAAATGCGCGCCCTGATCGGCCAGAAACGCCGCCAACCCCGGCCGGACCTGCGCCTTCAGAGCATCGGTCGCCATATGCAGGACCGTCAGCCACAGCAGCGCCGGGGCAAGGCTGCCCGTCGCAACCACGAGGGTCAGCAACACCACGGCGCCATGCAGGCAAAGACCCCGCCAGTTGCCCTTGTTCACCACCATCCAGCGCGTCTGGAGCACGAAATCGGCGAGGGTGTGGGCGAGGAGTAGGGCGGCGAGGGTTTCAGGCATATGGTCCACCAGGTATCAGTTGAAACTCGGTTTCCCACTCTTCGAGAAGCTCCGCGATCCGCCGCGCGTCAGCACCTGCAAGGCGATAGCTCACTGCTTGCTGAGAAATTCCCAGCTTTGTCGCTACTTCCCGACCAGTAGCATATGGTCCGTTCAGATATAATGCGGCTGCTTCCGCCTGATGTGAAGTCCAGAGCTTCATGCGAAGCTCAAGAAGCTCCACCGCAATCTGGTGCAGGTAGGTGATCCCCGGGCCTGAAATCGCAAGGCTTCCGGCTTTGCGTTCAAGCCAGTCAAGGGCGCGACCAGACACGATAAAGGCTTCTCCCGAGGCATCAGCCAAAGTTTGGCTACCCATCGAGTCGATCTGTCCGACGCCGATGGAAATTCGAGTTGAAGGTAGATCAGATGCGCCCTTTAGGCTTGCGCCGATTAGGACTGCTACGCGCAAAGCCTGGGGCACGTTCCCCATTACAAACTGCCAGCCGTCACCTCGAAAGCGGGTAAATCTTGGGGCGAAGTCTCCAGTTCTTTCGGAGTGATCATTTGCGATCCCTTTGATGACATCAAGTGCTCGGCCGATCATCTCTTGGCTGTGCATCTGGGATTTGACCAGATCACCGGTCAGGACCGCCGAGGGCAACTCCAACGAACGTAGCATGCAAGCCTCTTGACTTGATCTATCTAAGATCAAGCTATAAGGCTTAAATACTAAGTGATCAATCCATTTGGCTTGATATCGGCCTTACATGAAGCCCAGTTCCAGCCGGGCCTCGTCCGACATCATCTCCATGCCCCAGGGCGGGTCGAAGACCATGGCGACCTGAACCTCTTTCACGCCGGGCAGCGATTCAACGGCGTCTTGCACCCAGCCGGGCATTTCGCCCGCCACTGGGCAGCCGGGCGCGGTCAGCGTCATCTGGATGTTCACCGCGTTCTCGGGGTCGATGGCGATGGTGTAAACCAGCCCCAGATCGAAAATGTTCACCGGAATTTCGGGGTCGAACACGGTGCGGCAGGCCTCGACCACCTGCTCATACAGAGGGTGGTCTGTGGTTGAGGGGGCAATGAGGGGTGTTCCCTCCAACTGCGGCTGAACCTCGGTCATCTTTGCCTCGCGCGCTTAGTTGAGCGATTATATAGGAAATCACCTGCGCAAGGTCCAGTGCGCCTAAAGCAGACGTCGCGCAAGGCCGGTGCGGATCAGCCCCCAGGTCGCCGCAACTGACCCCAGCACCGCAATCGTATAGATCGGCGGGCGGGACAGATCGGTCATGCGGATGCAGGCGATGACAAAGGCCACATGCAGGAAAAAGATGCCGTTGGCATAGGTGCCCAGATTGCGGGTGCGGCTCTGGCGGGCAAAGCGCAGTGCAAGCAGCAGCAGGGCGGGGCAGGCCAGCGCCAAGGACAGCATGATGTCATGGCTGACACCATTGGGAAGCAGGCGGTCCATCGCAAATGTTTCGATCAGCACGCCCAGAATGCCCAGGCCGACCAGGCTGGCGACCGTGCCGGTGGACCAGGTGGTGCCAAAACCAGTCTGCCGGATCAGCCACCCCGCCATCAGGAAGGGAAAGCCCATCAGCACGCCATTGCGCCACATGACCGCCGAATCCGCCAGCAACCAGGTCGGGCGCGTTACCACGCCAATGGCAGAACCATAGACCAGTGCCAGCCCCAACCCGAAGGTCAGCGCCATCAGCGCCAGTTGTGCCCGCAGGCTCCAGCCCCGCACAAGGGCTGCCATTGCCGCCGCCACTGCCAGTGCGGGCAGATACCAAAGGTGCCACCAGCCGATCAGCAAGGTTTGCACCGCGTGGCCCTTTTCGGGACCGGCGATCAGCCCCCACCAGCCCGGCAGATACAGTGCCGTCCACAAGACCCACAGCCACAGAAGTCGCCGGACATAGCGCGCGGTGCCGCCTGCGACGGTCACGGGTTGCAGATAATAGCCGTTGATCACGAAAAAGGTGGGCACAGCCAACCGATACAGCCCCTGACCCGTCAGCAGAACGGCATCATGGCCAAGCGGCTTGACCGGATTGGCGTGAATGCCCACGACCATGACAGCCAGGAGAATCTTGAGAAGATCGACGGAAAGCCTGCGATCCATGATGCGTCAGGCCCGCCTCCTCCCAGACGGCGGGCCAGCCTTTCGGGTCAGAACGGGATTTCGTCGTCGAGATCAGGGCGCGAGGCGCCGCCACCCGACGACCCGCCGCCGCTGCGACCGCCGCCCGGCCCGCCGGAATAGCCGCCACCCGACCCGCCGCCCTGGCTGCTGCCATAGTCGTCATAGCCGCCGCTGCGATCGTCATACCCGCCGCCGCCGCCAGAGCTGCCACCGTCGCCCCGGCCGCCCAGAAGGGTCAGCTCTCCGCGGAACTGGCGCAGCACGATTTCGGTGGTGTAACGGTCCTGGCCGTTCTGGTCCTGCCATTTGCGGGTTTCGAGCTGGCCCTCGATATAAACGGTGGAGCCTTTGCGCAGGTATTGTTCGGCGATCTTGGCGAGGTTTTCGTTGAAGATCGCGACCGAATGCCATTCGGTCCGTTCCTTGCGCTCACCCGAATTGCGGTCGCGCCAGGTTTCCGACGTGGCAATACGCAGGTTCACCACCTTGCCGCCGTTCGGAAAGCTGCGCACCTCGGGGTCGCGGCCCAGATTGCCCACGATGATGACCTTGTTGACCGATCCCGCCATATGCGTCCCCCGTGATTCTTGCCGGCCACTGTGCGGGCCCTTGGTTAATGAAAAGTCTATAGACGCGGCCCGACCGGCCCGCAACCGCCACCCCCATGCCGATTTCGGCGGATTGCCGCTGTAAACCGCCCTCAACCTTGGGGTTGAGAGGCCCGTTTTCGACCTGTTGGCGCATGGCGTGGGCCAAAAAACCCAGCCAGATCAACGGCAGCCCGGCGAGATCGACCGGGCAGACATGAAACCGATGCAGGAGCATATCATGACCCATTTTCCCCGCCTGACCGCCCCCCGCCTGACCGCTGTCGTGCTGGGCCTGTCGCTGCTGGCCGCGCCGATGGCGATGGCCGAATCCGAAGTAGATGCCGCCACCAAGGACAAGGTTACCGCCGATCTGACCGCGCAGGGCTATGACGTGCGCAAGATGGAAATGGAGGATGGCATGCTGGAGGTCTATGCCGTCAAGGATGGCAAGACCGTGCAACTGTTCCTCGACAAGGATCTGAAGGTCGTCAAGACCTGCGCCGACAACAAGTGCGAAGGCGGCGAGAACGGCTGATGCCGCCAGCCGGGCGGCCCGATGCGCCGCCCGGCGCCCCCCTTTCCCCAAAAGCAATGAGGTCGCGATGAAACGTCTTTACGTCTGGGATCCTTTGGTCCGCCTGTTCCACTGGTCGCTGGTTGTGGCCTTTCTGGCCAATGCCTTCGTCACCCGACCGGGCAAGGAAGTGCATCAATGGGTCGGCTACGTCGTGGCCGGGCTGATCGCGTTGCGGCTGGTCTGGGGGCTGATCGGCCCGCGCCATGCCCGGTTCTCCGATTTCCGGCCCAGTGCGGCGGGTTCCATTGCCCAGTTGCGCGAAATGGCCACCGGACGGCGCGAGGTTCATGCCGGCCATTCGCCCTTGGGCGCGCTGATGATCTATAACCTGCTGGCCACCATGGCGGCCATTGCCCTGACAGGATGGATGCAGACGACGGTTGCCTATTTCGGCGTGGAATGGGTGGCAGAGGTGCATGAGGCGCTGGTGACCTGGGCCGAGATTTGCGCCGTGGCGCATGTGGCGGCGGTTGTGCTGGAAAGTCGCAGGCTGCGGGTGAACCTTCCGAAATCGATGGTAACGGGGTACAAGGAGTTCGCACAGGAATAGCCCCCCGAAAGCCATGAGTACGACTGCCCTGAAATCCCGTCAGACCGTTCCGGCGCTGCTGATTGCCTTGATCCTGTTCCAGACGGTCTGCACGCTGTTCTTTGTTGCGGATGTGTCCACCGACATGACCGATCTTGGCCTCAGCTCATTTCTCGACCCCCATATCCTGCCAGAACTGGGGGCGACCACGGGGCTGGTGCTGGGTATCGTGTTTGAAATCGCCGTATTGCTGCGGCTGTTGCGCAAACAGGCGCAGTTGCAGCAGGCGATGGGGGTTGCGGCGGGCGCCCTGGCCGAGGTGATGGAGGGCTATTTCGGTCGCTGGGGGCTTACCCCATCCGAAGCGGATGTGGCGGGCTTTACCGTCAAGGGCTATGCCATCGCCGAGATCGCGGGCTTTCGCGGTTCGTCCGAGGCGACGGTGAAAACCCACCTGAACGCGATCTATCGCAAGGCGGGCGTGGCGGGGCGGGCGCAACTGGTCAGCCTTCTGGTCGAGGATCTGTTTCGCGCCCCTCTGGTTGAAACGGCGCTTGATGGCACCACCCGCAGCGCCACCCGGGCCGCCGAATAGGCTGCTTTCCCCACCCGGTACGATCGGGCCACTGGAAAAATACCTGCGGCCCGTGTAAAGCGCATCTGTCCCAGTGCCGGTTTGACCGAATGCAGCCTAGCCGATTTGTCCTGATTCCCATGCTGTCCCTTGGCATTGCGCTGTCGCTTTGCGGCCCCGTGCTGGCCGAGGGGCTGAAACTGACCGGCGGCACCAAAAACCGCAATGCGCTGTTCAAGTCGCAGGCGGCGCTGCTGGATGGGCGCCTGTCTGACCAATACGGCTTTTCCGACCGCCTGACCCCCCATGCCAAGGCCGAAAAGAAGGGTGCTTCGGCCGAGAATGCCAGCGCCTCTTCAGTCCGCTACAAGGGCAAATACAAGGGCGAGTATATCGAGGTTGCCCGCGCAGCCGCCCGCAAGCATGGCGTGCCCGAAGACCTGTTCCTGCGGCTGGTGCAGCAGGAATCGGGCTGGAACTCGGGCGCCGTTTCGCCCAAGGGGGCAACAGGCCTTGCGCAACTGATGCCCGATACCGCGAACCTGATGGGCGTGGACATCAACGACCCCAAGGACAACCTGCACGGCGGCGCGCGATATCTGAAGATGATGTACGACCGCTTCGGCAGTTGGAAGCTGGCCCTTGCCGCCTATAACGCCGGGCCTTTGGCCGTGCAAAAGAACAACGGCGTGCCGCCCTATGCCGAGACGAAGAACTACGTCGCGGCGATTCTGGTGGAGTGAGGGGCAAGCTGGCTGACGGCGGTTCGGCGCGTCGTGTAGCTCGGAGCCCATTGCGGACATAATGCAACCAATTTTCTAGGGACGATGTATCCTCTGCAGCGGAGATAAAAGCAGATGATCACCGAATACACGTTTCTGAGCGCGGATTTTTCACCGACATTGGGTGAGCAAGACTAAGCGCATGACGACTACATCAATCCGGGTATTTATGCGCGCGAATTGGCAGAGTTCCTGATCGGCGGGCTTGCTGAGCAAGGCTATGTTGTGAAGGAGCGCATCGTCGAGGATTGGGGAAACTGGATCGAACTTCAGCACGATGGGAAGTTCGCCTTGGCGGTGTGCTGCTCGAATCTCGACGATCGGGTGGATGGACTGACCAAGCATCGTGTTGCGACGGACCCCGCACAACCATTTGTTCGCAAACTGTTGCGAAAGATCAATGTCGAAGCTGAGGTGGAGCAGTTGAGCGCGGCATTGGCGAGAATCCTCAGTGCATCGGCGAAGATATCGGGGCTGGAGTCCAGGTAGGCGCTATTTTTGTAGATGACCGCTGCGTGCGCCAAGCGCCCTAACCCCTAAACCCCCAACCGGGGTATCTCGATCGCCGGGCAGCGGTTCATCACCACCTTCAGCCCGGCCTTGCGGGCGCGTTCCGCCGCAGCCTCGTCAATGACGCCAAGCTGCATCCACACGGCCTTGGCACCGGCTGCAATCGCCTCATCCACCACGGCGCCCGCCTCTTCCGACCGGCGGAAGATGTCCACCATGTCCACCGGCCCCGCTTCTGCCAGAGCGGCGCGCACGGTTTCCCCCAGCGCCTGTTGCCCGGCTTGGCCGGGGTTAACCGGAATTACCCGGTAGCCGCGTCGTTTCAGGAAAGCCGCAACGCTGTGGCTGGGCCGGTCAGGCTTCGGCGACCAGCCGACGACGGCGATGGTTTTCACCTCGCGCAGCAGGGCGGCGATTTCGGCATCGGTCATCGGGGTGGTCATCTGGGCCTCCGGTCAAGAAAAAGGCGCCCATGCCGGTCGGGCAGGGCGCCAAGGTGCGGAACGAGGGACAGTGAAAGAAGGGCGGGCGTTCCGGGCCCGGCTTCTACACTGTGATATGGATGCCGAATGCGGCAAAAAAAGGGGCAGTCGCGCATTCGTGATGGGGTCAGCGGGTTGACGCCGCATACAGGCTGACCGCTGCCGCATTCGACACGTTCAGGCTGCCGAACTCTCCGACAAAGGGGATGCGGGCGATCATGTCACAGGTTTCGCGGGTCTTTTCGCGCAGGCCCGGCCCCTCGGCCCCCATGACCAACCCGATGGGGCGGGTGCCCGCCCCGGCCAGCGCCTCGGCCAGCGTCACTTCGGCCTCGCCGTCCAGCCCGATCAGGAAAAAGCCCATGTCCTTCAGCTCGGTCATCGCCTCGGCCAGGTTGGTGACGCGCAGATAAGGCTGGCGTTCCAGCGCGCCGCTTGCGGTCTTGGCCAGCGCGCCGGTCTCGGGCGCCGAATGGTGGCGCGGCGCGATCACGGCACGCGCCCCGAACACCTCGGCGCTGCGCAGCACGGCCCCGGCATTGTGCGGGTCGGTCACCCGGTCCAAAAGCACGACCAGGGGCGCACCGGCCCCCGAAATCGCCACATCGGCCAGCTTGCCCCAGTTCAGCGGCTTGACCTCCATCGCGGCGCCCTGATGCACGCTGCCCTCGTCCAAGGGGGCGGTAAAATTGCGCGCATCGACCAGCTCCGGCTCTATCCCGGCCGTTGCTACAGCGTCTTCCAGCTTGTCCAGCGCGTTGCGGGTGACGATCAGCCGCAGCTTTTCGCGCGCCGGGTTCAGCAACGCATCGCGCACCGCGTGCAGGCCGAACAGCCAGACGGTTTCCTTGGCCTCGGCCTTGCGCCCGCGCTCCTTGTCAACCACCCAAGCCGGTTTCTTGCTCATCGCACACTCCTGATCCTGCGTTCACCTCTGGCAAGATGACCGGCACTTGGCAAGCCCGCATAAGGATGATTTCTGCCCTTGACGCCCAAGGGCCCCTTGGATACATCCGCCGCCAGTGGGCGACGTGCTGCAAGGTGCGGCAGCGGACTGTAACTCCGCCGAGGCGACTCGTGCCTGGTTCGATTCCAGGGTCGCCCACCATCTTCATAAATTATCCAATAAAAGCAACGATGCTGTGTCCCGCATCGGTTTCACTGTGGCCCACGGGAATCAATGGGTTAGCTGGAGAGTGTCCCGCAACTTCCTGTCTGGCCTGGCTGCGGCCAATATATTGGCCGCATTCGCCTCATGGTCCCCTTTGATATCTCGCGTGGCGCGTTTCGTTGGGGCCTGCACCATGCCGACGACGATCTGATGCCGCGCGCACGGTCTTTGCCATCATTCCCGCGACGGGCCTGAAAAGGGGGAGCAGACGATCTCGCGGACGACATCTCCTGTGATGAGACGGGCCCGGGCCATCGCCCGCCGATTGCTTGGCGCCTTATACCGACATGGTGGCGGCAACGGCGCGGCCCCATCGGGCATAGCGCGCCTCGCGCGTGGTCGCGTCCATTGCGGGGCTGAAGCGGTGTTGCAGCGCCCAGTGCTTCTGGAACTCGGCAGGGGCGGGGCAGACCCCGGCTTGCAGGCCGGCCAGATAGGCGGCGCCAAGGGCTGTGGTTTCGGTAACCACGGGGCGGTCCACCGGCGCGCCCAAGATGTCGGCCAGGAACTGCATCGCCCAGTCGCTGGCCGTCATGCCGCCGTCAACCCGCAGCACGCCGTCGGCGGTGGCACCCCAGTCGGCGCGCATCGCCTCTAACAGGTCGCGGGTCTGGAACCCCACGCTTTCCAGCGCCGCCCTGGCCATTTCGGCCGGGCCGGAGTTGCGGGTCAGCCCATAGACCGCGCCACGGCAATCGGGCCGCCAGTAGGGCGCACCCAGGCCGGTGAAGGCAGGCACCAGAACCACGTCCTGCGTGGGGTCGGCGGCATCGGCCAGGCCCTGCGTTTCGGCGGCCGAACGGATGATCTTCAACCCGTCGCGCAGCCATTGCACCACGGCACCCGCGATGAAGATGGAACCCTCCAGCGCATAGGTCGTCTGCCCGTTCAGCCGGTATGCGATGGTGGTCAGAAGCCGGTTCTTCGACGGAACCCGGTCGGCCCCGGTGTTCAACAGCGCGAAACAGCCGGTGCCATAGGTTGATTTCATCATGCCGGGCTGAAAGCAGGCCTGACCCACGGTCGCTGCCTGCTGATCGCCCGCAACGCCCAGAATGGGAATCGCGCGTCCGAACAGATCGGCCCGCGTCACCCCGTAATCGGCGGCACAGTCGCGCACCTGCGGAAGGATCTCCATGGGAATGTCGAGCAGGGCACAGATCTCGGCATCCCATTCTCCGCGACCGATGTCATAGATCAGCGTCCGCGCGGCATTGGTCGCATCCGTCGCATGAACCTTGCCGCCGGTCAGTTGCCAGATCAGCCAGGTATCCACCGTGCCAAAGGCAATCTCGCCCCGTTTTGCCCTGTCGCGCGCGCCGGGCACATGATCGAGAATCCACTTGATCTTGGTGCCCGAAAAATAGGGGTCCAGCAGCAGGCCGGTCCGCTCGGTGATCATCGGCTCATGCCCCTGATCTTTCAGGGCCAGGCACAGGGGCGCGGTGCGGCGGTCTTGCCAGACGATCGCATTGTGCAAGGGCTGGCCAGTGGTGCGGTCCCACAACAGCGTGGTTTCGCGCTGGTTGGTGATGCCGATGGCGGCGATGCCGGCGGCGGTGATCTTGGCCTTTTCAATCGCGCCACGCGCCGTTGCGGCGACGGTGGACCACAGGTCCATCGGGTCATGTTCCACCCAGCCCGAGGCAGGATAATGCTGCGTGAATTCTTCCTGCGCGCTGGCTACGACCTTCAGATGCCGGTCAAACACGATGGACCGGGACGAGGTGGTGCCTTGGTCGATGGCAAGGATATGGGTCATGGCAATCCGCTTTCTGTCTTGCACGACAACCCGAAAGGAGTTGCCCGGCAAGGCAGAAAAAGGGCGCGCGGGTCGAAACCCACGCGCCCAAAAGGCTTACTTCTGCCAGGACTTGATCAGCTCGTCATAGGCGATGGTCTCGCCCTGCGGCTTTTCATTCTCCAGCTTGCCAACCGGAGAGCCGGGCTGGTCGATCCAGTATTGCGGATCCTGCTCTTCGTTCAGCTTCGGTCCGATGTCACCTTGCACGCCCGATTTCTCAAGCCGCGCCAGCACCTTTTCCTGCTCGGCGCAGAGCGAATCCAGCGCCTCTTGCGGGGTCTTGGCACCCGACAGCGCATCGCCGATGTTCTGCCACCACAGTTGGGCCAGCTTGGGATAGTCGGGAATGTTGGTGCCGGTCGGCGACCAGGCCGTCCGCGCGGGCGAGCGGTAGAACTCGATCAGACCACCCAGTTTCGGCGCGCGGTCGGTGAAGTGCTGGCTGTCGATGGTGGACTGACGGATGAAGGTCAGGCCAACGTCAGACTTTTTCAGATCCACCGTTTTCGAGGTGACGAACTGGGCATAAAGCCAAGCCGCTTGGGCACGGTCCACCGGGGTGGATTTCATCAAGGTCCACGACCCCACGTCCTGATAGCCGATCTTGGTGCCTTCGCTCCAATAGGCGCCATGGGGCGAGGGGGCCATGCGCCATTTCGGCGTGCCGTCCTCGTTCATCACCGGGCCGGGTTTCACCATGTCGGCGGTGAAGGCGGTGTACCAGAACATCTGCTGGGCAATGTTGCCCTGAGCCGGAACCGGACCCGCTTCGCCAAAGGTCATGCCCTGGGCTTCCGGCGGGGTGTATTTTTGCAGCCAGTCGATGGCCTTGGTCACGGCATAGACCGCCGCCGCATCGTTGGTTGCCCCGCCACGCGCCACGCAAGACCCGACGGGCTGCGATTTTTCGTTCACGCGGACGCCCCATTCGTCAACCGGCAGGCCGTTTGGCTCTCCCTTGTCGCCCATGCCGGCCATTGACATCCACGCGTCGGTGTAGCGCCAGCCCAAGCTGGGGTCTTTCTTGCCGTAGTCCATGTTGCCATAGACCGAGGTCGGCCCGCCCATATAGGACATGTCGCGGCCGGTGAAGAACTCGGCGATGTCTTCGTAGGCCGACCAGTTGACCGGCACGCCGAGGTCATAGCCATACTTGGCCTTGAAATCGGCTTTGGTCTTCTCGTCGTTGAACCAGTCGTAGCGGAACCAGTAGAGGTTGGCGAACTGCTGGTCGGGAAGCTGGTAGAGCTTGCCATCCGGGGCGGTGGTGAACTTGGTGCCGATGAAATCGGCCAGGTCCAGACCGGGGTTGGTCACGTCCTTGCCTTCGCCGGCCATCCAGTCGGTCAGGTTGCGGGCCTGCTGATAGCGCCAGTGGGTGCCGATCAGGTCGCTGTCGTTGATGTAGGCGTCATAGATGTTCTCGCCCGTCTGCATCTGGGTTTGCAGTTTTTCAACCACATCGCCTTCGCCGATCAGGTCATGGGTAATCTTGATGCCGGTGATCGCGGTGAAGGCGGGCGCCAGCACCTTGGATTCATATTCATGCGTGGTCAGGGTTTCGGACACCACCTTGATTTCCATGCCTGCATAGGGCTTGGCGGCGTCGATGAACCACTGCATCTCCTTTTCCTGATCGGCGCGCGACAGGGTTGACATGTCGCCGATTTCCTTGTCGAGGAAAGCCTTGGCCGCCTCCATATCGGCCCAGGCGGGCATCGCAAAAGTGATAAGCGCAAGCGCCATCGCGGTTGTTGTCGGTCTCAATCTCATTATGATTCCTCCCAGAATGTGAGACGTCGCAGTTTTACGTTCCTGCCGGCGGGTTGGGGTTGCAGCCCGATCCGCCGGCGACTTGCTCCCCGTCAGACCCAGCGGAACACCGCTGCGGCATAGACAAGGCAAAGGATCAGCGCCCACCACAGCGGGCCGCCGAAGAAGAACAGCCAGGCCAGACAAAGGAAGGCCGAGCCGAGAAGCGAGATGAACAGCCGGTCGCCGCGCGTCGTCTCGATGCGCAGCACGCCCCGCCGGGGCGTTTCGGGGAACCGGATCGCCAGGATGGTCATGGTGACCAGAAGGCTGCCGATCACCCAGAAGAACAGGGCGACCGGGAAGGTCCAGGCCATCCAGCCGCCCTTGATCATCGGGTCGAACCAGGCCTT
>DDEX01000036.1 GCA_002336845.1 Rhodobacteraceae bacterium UBA1943 | reverse complement strand
CACCACCTCGTGCAGGCTGGCGGGGGCCAGAACCTCAGCCGCGCCCACCCAGGCGGCCTCGGCCCCGCTGGCGCGCGGGCACATCAGCGCCTTGCCCTCGGCCGCAGCCGCCATCGCGGCAGGCAGGGCGCCGACAACCCCGATCAGTCGTCCGTCAAGTGCCAGTTCCCCCAAGGCAACGGTATGCTCCACCTCGTCCTTCGGAATCATTTCCAGGGCCGCCAGCAAGGCAAGCGCGATAGGCAGGTCGAAATGGCNNGGCAGATCGGCGGGCGACAGGTTCAGCGTGATGCGCTTGGACGGCAAGGCGATGGACAGCGCCGCAAAGGCCGCGCGCACCCGTTCCTTCGCCTCTGACACCGCCTTGTCGGGCAGGCCGACCAGCGTGAAGGACGGCACGCCCGGCGAGACGGCGCATTGCACCTCGACCAGCCGCGCCTCGACACCCTCGAACGCCACGGTAAAGGCCCGCGCCATCATCTTTTCCACCTCGCTCAATGGTTAACGGCTAGGGGGAAAGAATTAAGGATGGGTTAATGCCCGCATCCTTGGCCAACAGGGCCATATGCCTTGCTTAACCGCGCAGCAGGGCCACGAACTTGGGCCATGCCTCGGGGTCTGCCACCGTCTTGTCGCGGCAGAAGGCGTTGCAGAACCCCAGCCGTCGGCCCTCGATCTCCAGCACATGGGTAACCGGCTTGCCGGAATAGGGACAGGTGGCGTTTTCGGCGCGACTGCCTTCAACCGCGCGGGCAGACAACGGCACCGGGCCGGGCCAGGGGCGGCGGGGGTATGGGCGGCGGTAAAACTCCTGATCCGCGCCATCAACCAGCCCCATCGCCCGCCACCGGCGGAACGACGGATGTGCCAGATGCGCCTGCACATAGGCCATCGCACGGGGCGAAACCGGCAGGTTATAGGTGACAATCCGCGCCGCGACAGGTGCAAAGAAGGCATCCGCCGCCGAATAGTCGCCCGCCAGCCAAACCGTGCTGCCGGTCTGATCGCGTGCCCAATCCCAGAGGGTTTCCAGCCGCGCCAGATCGGCCAGCACCTCGGGCGGCGGCTCGCAGCCGGTATAGCTGACGCGCAGGTTCATCGGGCAGTGGCTGCGCAGGGCCACGAACCCGGCGTGCATTTCTGCCGCCAGCACCCGCGCCACGGCACGCGCCTTTGGATCGGCGGGCCACAGGCCGGCCTCTGGGTGGCGGCTGGCCAGTTCTTCGGCGATGGCAATGGTTTCGGGCACCACCACGCCATCGGGGGTGCGCATGGTCGGGGCGGTTCTGGCCGGGTGATAGGCTTTCAGCATGTTCGGCAGTTCATCCGAATAAAGCCGCGCCAGATGGGTTTTCACCGGAATGCCAAAGGCATCGAACAGCAGCCAGCCGCGCAGAGACCAACTGGAATAACCGCGGTCGCCGATCACAAGATCATAGGTCATCGTCACTTCCCCTTTTGATACAGGCTAGGGGCGATGCCCCATCAGGAAAAGTCGCGATTTGTGAGGCGGCGCATCACGGACGATGATTGATCACCCCCGCCTGCCAAACCTGGCCGTTCCAGTCCAGACGGGTCACCGACAGATTGTCGATCCGCTGCGCAAGAACTTCCGCCAGACTTTGCCCCAAGGCGGGGGCAAGCTGCGACAGGATCACGCCGAAATGGGCAACCACGATCAGGTCTGGCCGGGGTGTCGCCACAAGGTCCGCAACCGCCCGCGATACCCGCGCCGCCGCCGCGTTCCAGCTTTCGCCGCCGGGGGGCGTGATGTCGCCCGGCTCCTCCCAATAGGCGCGGGAAAGCTCGGGGTCGCGGGCGGACACATCATCCCAGCGCATCCCGTCCCATTCGCCAAAGTGAAACTCTCGCAAGCCGCGCACATCTGGCAGGCGCACACGGGCACCGGCAATCGCATCTGCCGTGGCGCGTGCGCGGATCAGGTCGGACGACACCACGGGCGCATCCGGCAGGAACCCTTGCAACCGCGCAATCGCGGCATGGTCCGACAGATCGGCAGGCACATCGCGCCAGCCGCAGAACGCCTTTTCATGCGTCGGCCCGTGGCGCACCCACCACAGCCTCATCTTACACCCTCTGGCAGCGCCCCTTTCAGCACCATGGGCAGACCGGCCATCACCCCCAACACCAGATCGGCCGCCTCCGCAATTTGCTGGTTCAGCCGCCCCTGTTCATCGCGGAACCGGCGGGCCAGCGCGTTTTCCGGCACGATGCCCCAGCCCACCTCGTTCGACACCACGACCACCGGGCCGGGATGGGCGCGCAAGGCAGCCATAAGGGCCGCAGCCTCTGCCACAACATCGCCGTCACCCAACATCACATTGGTCAGCCACAGCGTCGCGCAATCGACCAGAACCGCGCCGCGTGCCGATGCCAGCGCCCCGCACAGATCGCGCGGAGCCTCGATCGTGGTCCAGCCCGCGCCCCGATCATCGCGATGCTGGGCAATCCGCGCCGCCATCTCGTCATCCCAAGCCTGCGCGGTGGCGATATAGGTCAGGGGCAGGCCCGCCGCGCGCACCAGCCGCTCGGCCAGCCGCGACTTGCCAGAGCGTGCGCCACCCACCACCAGAGACAGCCCGGGAAAATTATTCATCTGCGTGAAACCAAACTCCGGGTTGCCGCGTATCCCCTTTGAACAGGCAGGAGGGACATCGCATGGATCACGCCCGATATACCGGTCTTGACCTCTCGCGCCAAGCGCGCACGGCTGAACTTCTGGACCATACCACCGAGGCCACGCTGGCCCGTGCCTGGCGTGACCGCCGCGACGGCGCGGCGCTGAACCGCCTGATCACGGCGCATCTGCGGCTGGCCATCGCCGCCGCCGCCCGCTTTCGCCGCTATGGCGCGCCGATGAACGACATGGTGCAAGAGGCATCAGTCGGCCTGATGAAAGCTGCGGAAAAGTTTGACCCCGATCAGGGCGTGCGCTTTTCCACCTATGCGAATTTCTGGATCAAGGCCGCGTTGCAGGATTTCGTGATGCGCAACTGGTCTATGGTGCGCACCGGCTCGACCGCCGGGCAAAAGACGCTGTTTTTCAACCTGCGCCGCACCCAGACCAAGCTGGAGCGCGCGGCCCGCGACCGGGGCGAGGCGCTGGACGCCGCCACCTTGCGGGCGCGGGTGGCCCAGGATTTGGGCGTGACGCCAGCCGAGGTGGCGATGATGGAAGGGCGGCTGCAAGGGGGCGATGCCTCGCTCAACACGCCACAGGCCTCGGATGCCGACGGGCGCGAATGGATTGACCTGATTGTCGATGACAGCCCCCAGCCAGAGGCCGCCTTTGCCGCCGCCCATGACCACCGCCGCATCCGCGACGGGCTGGGGCGTGCGCTGGCCGGGCTGTCAGAGCGCGAGCGACGCATCGTCGCGGCCCGCCAATTGGCAGACCGGCCGCTGACCCTGGAAAGCCTTGGGTCAGAGCTGGGCGTTTCGAAGGAACGGGTGCGCCAGCTCGAATGCGGCGCCTATGCCAAGCTGCGCGCCACCCTTTCGGCCGATGCGCCAGAGTTGCAGGCGCTTCTTTCGTAAGGTTGCGTCCCGGCCCCGCGCCGCCTAAGTCTGGGTGGCAGCGGAGGGCGCATCATGCTGGCGGGAAAACGCATTCTTCTGGTGATCGGCGGCGGGATCGCGGCCTACAAGTCTCTGCTCCTGATCAGGCTGTTGCGTGGTCAGGGTGCGGCGGTCACTCCGGTTCTGACGGCAGGCGGGGCCGAATTCGTCACCCCGCTGTCAGTTTCGGCGCTGGCGGGCGAAAAGGTTTACCAAAGCCTGTTCGACCTAACGGATGAGGCCGAGATGGGCCATATCCAGCTTTCCCGCGTGGCCGACCTGATCGTGGTGGCCCCGGCAACGGCCGACCTGATGGCGAAAATGGCCACAGGGCGTGCGGATGATCTGGCCTCGACCCTGCTTTTGGCCACCGACACACGGGTTCTGGTGGCCCCCGCCATGAACGTGCGGATGTGGCAGCACCCGGCAACCCAGCGCAACATCGCGACGCTGAAGGCCGACGGCGTGCTGTTCACCGGCCCGGATGAGGGCGAGATGGCCTGCGGCGAATACGGGCCGGGCAGACTTGCGGAACCCGAGGCGATACTGGCCGCGATCAGCGCCGCCCTGACCGAGGGCCCGCTGGCGGGCAAGCACGTTCTGGTGACCTCTGGCCCCACGCATGAGCCGATTGACCCCGTGCGCTATATTGCCAACCGCTCGTCCGGTGCGCAAGGCACCGCACTTGCCGCCGCGCTGCGCGATCTGGGCGCACGGGTGACGTTCGTGACCGGCCCGGCCTCGGTGCCGTCGCCCGAAGGCGTGGCGGTGGTTCGGGTGGAAACCGCGCGCGAGATGCTGGATGCCGTGCGGGCCGCCTTGCCCGCGGATGCCGCGGTGATGGCCGCCGCCGTGGCCGACTGGCGCGTGGCCAATGCGGCGGGGCAGAAGATGAAAAAGGATGGCTCTGGCCGCGCGCCTGCGCTGGAGTTTGCCGAGAACCCCGATATTCTGGCCACGGTTTCCAAGGGCGCGAACCGCCCCCGGCTTGTCGTGGGTTTTGCCGCCGAGACGGAAAAGGTGGTGGACCATGCCACCGCCAAGCGCCTGCGCAAGGGCTGCGACTGGATCGTTGCGAATGATGTCTCACCCGAAACCGGCATCATGGGCGGGGCAGAGAACGCCGTGACCCTGATCACCGCAGACGGTGCCGAAAGCTGGCCGCGCATGGCCAAGGATCAGGTTGCCCGCCAGCTTGCCGCCCGCATTGCCGGGGCACTGACATGACGCCGCAGATCGCCGTGATGTGGGAAGATTGGGCCGACCGCGCCCTGCCCCTGCCCGCCTATCAGACACCGGGTTCAGCGGGCGCCGATATCTGCGCCAACCTACCGCCCGAACTGCGCGCGGGGGGCATGACACTGGACCCGATGGAACGGATGGTGGTGCCAACCGGCATTCGCGTGGCCATTCCGGCGGGGTTTGAAATGCAGATCCGCCCAAGGTCGGGCCTGGCAACCCGGCACGGCATTACCCTGCCCAACACACCCGGCACCATCGACAGCGATTATCGCGGCCCCTTGGGTGTGGCGCTGGTGAACCTTGGCCCTGCCCCCTACACCATTCACCACGGCGACCGTGTGGCGCAATGCGTGATCGCCCCGGTTCTGCAAGCCAGCTACTGCGTGGTCGATGCCCTTGACGAAACCGGGCGCGGCAGCGGCGGCTTCGGCTCGACGGGCTTGCGCTGATGCTGGTCCTGGCCCTGATGGCGGGGCTGTGGGGGCTGGGCTGGGTCTTTGGCACGCCGGTCAGGCTGCGCCTGCAAATGGTCATCCTGCTCTGGGGGGCGGCCGTGCTGGCGCATCTGGCACTGCCCGAGGGCAACCCCTTGCGCACCGCCATCGGCGGATCGGCGGCGGGATGGCTGGTGCTGGGGGCCGCCGCCCTGCTGGCTCTGGGCTATGTCGTCGTGCTGAACCGGTTGAAGGCGCGGTCAAAACCGCAAGAGGCGCAGGCTACCGGCGCCAGCACGGCCGAGCTGAACCGATATGCCCGCCACATCCTGTTGCGAGAGATTGGCGGTCCGGGGCAGATGCGACTGCGTGACGCCAAGGTGCTGGTGGTGGGCGCGGGGGGCCTTGGCTCGCCCGTCATCCTGTATCTGGCGGCAGCGGGGGTTGGCACCCTTGGCGTGATCGACGACGACGCGGTCGAGGCGTCGAACCTGCAACGGCAGATCCTCCATACCGATGCCCGGATCGGCCTGCCCAAGGTACAATCGGCCCAAGTCGCGGCCAGCGCGCTGAACCCGTTCATTACCCTGCGTCCCTATCGCCGCCGCCTGACCGAAGACATCGCCCGCGATCTGATTGCCGACTATGACCTCGTGCTGGACGGCACCGACAACTTCGACACCCGCTATCTGGTCAACCGGGTCTGCGTTGAACTGGGCAAGCCCCTGATCTCTGGTGCGATGACTCAGTGGGAAGGGCAGGTTTCGCTTTATCACCCTGCCGCAGGGGCGCCCTGTTACCAATGCGTCTTTCCAGAACGCCCGGCCCCCGGCATGGTGCCCACCTGCGCCGAGGCAGGCGTGGTGGCCCCCCTGCCCGGCATCATCGGCGCGATCATGGCGACCGAGGCAATCAAGCATCTGACCGGCGCGGGCGAAACGCTGGCGGGGCGGTTGATGATTCACGATGCGCTTTATGCCGAGAACCGGGTAATCGGGGTCAAGCGGCGGGCGGATTGCCCTGTGTGCGGCAACAGCCAGGCCTGACAGATCATCGCCGGGGTATGCGCGGGATCGAACTGCGCTGGAAGGCGTAATCCTTGGGCGGGTGGGGCGGCTGGCCTTGGTTCGTTTGCCAATACCCCGTTCCGCCCCGGCGCAACCATGCCGGGACCGCCAGCACCAGCCCACCAAGAAATCCGCCGACATGGGCGAGATAGGCCACCCCGCCGCCGTCACTGGGCACCGACACACCGCTGAAGACCTGAAGCGCGAACCAGACGCCCAGCACGATCCAGGCCGGAATGGCAAAGACGCGGAAGAAGATGATGAAGATGAACAGCACATCCACCCGCGCCTTGGGAAACAACAGCAGATAGCCCCCCATCACCCCGGCAATCGCGCCCGAGGCCCCGACCATCGGCATGGGCGAGGCGGGATCCGATCCTACCTGCAACGCCGCCGCCGCGAGGCCCCCCAGCAAATAGAACAGCAAGAACCCGCCGTGGCCCATCTCATCCTCGAGATTGTCGCCAAACAGGCGCAGGAACCACATATTGCCCAGAAGGTGCATCCAGCCGCCATGCAGGAACATCGAGGTAAGGATCGTCTCATACCCCTGCCCCGCCATCACGCGCTGCGGCACCAAACCCCAAGTGTAAAAGAACAGGTTCAGCCGGTATCCGTCCGGGATTGTCAGCCAATAGCCGAAAAAGATCACCACATTGGCGATGATCAGGGCCCAGGTCACATAGGGCGTGCGCCCCGAAGGGTTGTGGTCGCGGATCGGGAACATCGGGCAAGGCTGGCCGATGCGCGCGCCTGCGTCAAGCCGGACCCAACAGGCACCGACCGACATCCAGGCGGGGCGCGGGCCGGTTACTCGTGCCCCCCGCCACCGCCATGACCACCGCCGCCCTGACCGGAATGACCATGATCGCCGTGATCATCCGATTTCGGGTTTATATGGGTGTGCTTGGGAACTGCGGCGGGCTCGTTGATCGGCGCCCGCTGGCCACCGGCGCAGGCGGGCCCGGCGATCAGGCCACGCGCAACCATGACGACTGGAACTTTCAGAAAAATGCGAACTTCAGGATTCCGGGTGAAATACGGGTCATAGGTTGCCCATCAGGCCCGGCACATACAAGGCGGATCGTCCTGCGCCAAAGCAGGATAACCTGCGCGAGGGGCCGCGGGCATCAACGCCGGTTACCCGGCGCCACTTTCCGGCTGCCAACAGAAAGGCCCGGCAAAAATGCCGGGCCTTTCCTAAGTAGAAACCTGTAAAATCAGGCTTATTCCATGGCTTTGATCAACTCGTCCACCGCGGCACAGGCCTTGGCCGGGTCATTCTGCGCGTCGGCCAGATCGGCCTGCAACTCTTGCGCCTTCTGACCGACTGTCGCCAGCTTTTCCGGGTTGGTGGTGGCAAGGGCCTGCATCTTGGTCATCATTTCAGTGACCTTCTTCTGCGCCTCGTCCGCCGTGCAGGCAGGCTTGTCGTCCTTGCAAGCCGACAGGCCCAGGACCGCAGCGAAGGCAATAAGCACAATCTTGGAATTCATGGTACACTCCGAAAACAAACATGCCGGCAATCCGGCCCCCGAGCCCTAACAGAGCGCGGGGGGTTGCACAATTCCTGTGCGGAGAATGTTTGATCGGGCGGTCAGCTTTCCGAAACCTCGGCCAGCAACTGCGCATTCCCGCCCGAAGCGGTGGTGTCGATGCAGATGTGCCGCTCCATCAGGGCATGGGCCGCATCGGGGGCATCGGTGATCAGGGGCAGGATCGGCCCCGTGCGCGCTGCCAGCGCCTGCGCCCGGGTACGTCCCCCGGCAACATCGCCCCACCAGATCGCGCCGCCAAACCCGTGCAGACGGGTCAGCGCGGCAGGGTCCAGCCCCGGCGCCTCGACAGCCAGGCCGCCAAGGGCGCGAATCTGCTCGGCCTGACGCATTGCCATTGCGGCAGAGGGGCCCAGACACAGGATCGGGGGACGGGCCCGGGTGGTCAGACGGTTGGATTCGCCGGTTGGGCCGGGCAAAACCTGTGCGCCATCCGGCGCGGCGGTGCGGGGGCTGCGCAGGGCGGCCTGCGCCTCAGCCTCGGTGGTGACACGGTCTTCGACCGCCGCTTCGGGCGCAGGCGCGCGGGTAAAGCGGGCCAGATAGGCCGGGCCGCCCGCCTTGGGGCCGGT
>DDEX01000117.1 GCA_002336845.1 Rhodobacteraceae bacterium UBA1943 | reverse complement strand
GCCACATCAGCCGGATCGACCTGATCGGCAAGGATGCGATCAAGCTGCGCGATGGCAAGCAGGTGACGGAATTCCACGAAGGCATCCTGCCTTGGGCGCTGCGCAACCCCGTCGCCATCGTATTCGATGAATACGACGCTGGCCGTGCCGATGTGATGTTCGTGATCCAACGCGTGCTGGAGCATGACGGCAAGCTGACCCTGCTGGACCAGAACGAGATCATCACCCCCCACCCGTCCTTCCGCCTGTTCGCCACCGCGAACACCGTGGGTCTGGGCGACACGACCGGCCTTTACCACGGCACCCAGCAGATCAACCAGGCGCAGATGGACCGCTGGAGCCTTGTGGCCACGCTGAACTATCTGTCGCACGACGCCGAGGCGGCGATCGTTCTGGCCAAGTCGCCGCATTACAACACCGAAAAAGGCCGCAAGACCATCAACCAGATGGTCACGGTCGCCGACCTGACGCGCACCGCCTTCATGAACGGCGATCTGTCCACCGTCATGTCGCCGCGTACCGTGCTGAACTGGGCCGCGAATGCCGAGATTTTCCGCAACGTAGGCTACGCCTTCCGCCTGTCGTTCCTGAATAAATGTGACGAGTTGGAGCGCCAGACGGTCGCCGAATTCTACCAACGCTGCTTTGGCGAGGAACTGCCGGAGAGTGCGGCCAGTCAGGCGATGAAGTGATGTGGCGGGCGGCGCTTACGCTTCTGGCCATGCTGGAGATAAGCACCGCCCATGCGCAGACCAGGCCCGACACTCTGTCGAATGATCAGATCAACGAGATCGTGCTATGCGCCGCCAGTTTCGAGGTACGCGCCGATCTGATGCAAAGCTGGAGCGCGAACAGCGATGCAATCTCGCATGAGCGACGACTGTCATCATATCTGGTCGACTATGTTGCCGATCACAGCCTGTCCAGAACGGGTTTCGGTGAAGGCGGCATCATGCAAGACCTCGTTCTTGAATATTCCTCGCGACACATCACCGGGGATGTTTGGGCTGCCAAACCTGCGATGCTGACGCTGTATAAGGGTATGGGTGCCACCGGGGCCTTTCCGCCCACCTGTATGGAAGATGAGATCTGCCAGCATTGTCGCGAGGTGCTGCACAGCTATCAGCGGCAAGAGACCAAGGATTTGCTTCACTAAAGGGGGAATGGCCCATGCACATCGGCCTGATCGGCGGTATCGGCGTGGCGGCGACGGTGGTGTATTATCAGCGTCTTGCCACTGCCACCGCAGCGTGTGGGGCAAGACTGAACCTGACCATGGTTCATGGCGACATTCAGGAGCTGATCCGCAACAACCTTGCCGGCCGGCGGCAGGAACAAACCCGCGCCTTTCTGCCCTTGTTGGAACGGCGTGCGACGGCGATCTAGCTTAGAAAAAGGGCGGCCAAAGCCGCCCTTGCATTTCCATAACCGGACCTGGCGTTACGCGCGGGCGGCCTTGGTGGCTTTGGCCCACCAGGTCACATCGTCCAGCAGGGCCTTGGCCGAGGCTCCGATCGAGCCTTCGATGTCGGCAAGATCGCCCGAACCGCCGAAACCGGGGTGAACCTTGAAGAAATCGCCGCCGCCGATATGCACGGCGTTGCGGGTGGGCACCATCTGCAGCTCGACCGCAATGTTGCGCAGGTGTTCCACCGCGCGCGCCCCCCCCACGCCGCCATAGGCGACAAACCCGGCAACCTTGTGGTTCCATTCGACATAGGCCTGGTCCAGCGCATTCTTCAGCGCGCCGGTGATCGAGCGGTTGTACTCGGCCACGACGAAGATATAGCCGTCGAATTCCGCCAGCTTGGCCTGCCAGGCCTTGGCCACTTCGTTCACCGAAGGCACCCAGGCGTTCGAGGCAACCTCGTCAAAGAACGGCAGCGGATAGTCGCGCAGATCGACCACTTCCACATCCAGTTCGCCATGCTCCTTGGCCTTTTCGACGATCCATTTGGTCGGGATGTCGGCAAAACGGGTCGGACGGGTCGAGCCGACGATGACGGCGATTTTGGGTTTGGACATTAAGGCCTCCTACGGCGCAGTGGGTGTCTTGCAGTCAAGATGGGCATTGCGCGCCGTTTCCACAATTCAAAGAAAATGCGCGTGTGCTGTGCATCGGTGCACCGATCAAAAGCGGGCCTTGCCACCCTTGCCCCCGCGCCTGCCCGGTGCCAATGTGGCCCCATGACCAAGCCCAGCGACAACCCCGCAGATCCGTTCAAAAAGGCCCTTGCCGAGGCCACCAAGACCATGGCCGATGACCCGGACATGACCGTGACATTCTCGGTCGATCCGGCGGGCATGAACAAGGAAGGCGTGCGCCTGCCGCAGGTGTCGCGCCGCATGACGCGGGACGAGGTGTTGCTGGCACGCGGCACCGCCGATGCCTTCGCGCTGAAGCGCAAGTATCATGATGAGGCGGTGTCGAACCGCTATGCGCCGACCGGCAACCTCGCGCGCGAGATTTACGACGCGATGGAGACGGCGCGCTGTGAGGCGGTCGGTGCCCGCGCCATGCCCGGCACCGCCACCAATATCGACGCGAAAATCCAGTGGGAGGCCGACCGCAAGGGCTATTCGCAGATCACCACGGCGGCAGAAGCGCCTTTGCCGGTGGCGGCGGGGTATCTCGTGCGGCAACTGGCGACGGGGCGCCCCCTGCCCAAGGCGGCGCAGCATGTCGCCGACCTGTGGCGCGGCTTTGTCGAGGAGCAGGCGGGCGGCACGCTGGAGGGTCTTGACGATGCGCTGGCCGATCAGGCGGCCTTTGCCCGGCTGGCGCGCAAGGTGATTGCCGATCTTGGCTATGGCGACCAGTTGGGCGACGACCCCGACATGGACGATCCGCAGGACGAAGGCGGTGAGGATCAGGCGCAGGACCAGCCGGAATCCTCGGGCGAGGATCAGTCGGAATCGGATGAAACCGAGGCCAGCCCCGAACAGACCCAGGAAGAACAGCAGGACCAAAGCCAGGCTCAGGTCACGACCGAGGATTCGGCCGATATGGAGCAGGGCGACGAGACTGAAATGCCCGACGGTGAGGCGCCGCTGGAGCCGCCGCCCCCTGCCCCGCATTCCGATGCCGATCCGAACTATTCGGTCTATACCACGGATTTCGATGAGGAAATCAAGGCCGAAGACCTTGCCGAACCGGCCGAGCTGGAACGCCTGCGCGCCTATCTGGACCAGCAGCTTGATCCGCTGAAGGGTGCTGTCGGGCGGCTGGCCAACAAGTTGCAGCGCCGGTTGCAGGCCCAGCAGAACCGCTCCTGGCTGTTCGATCTGGAGGAAGGCACGCTGGATGCGGGCCGTCTAGCGCGGGTGGTGGCGAACCCGACGACGCCGCTGTCGTTCAAATGGGAAAAGGATACCGAGTTCCGCGATACTGTGGTGACGCTGCTGATCGACAACTCGGGGTCCATGCGCGGCCGCCCGATCTCGATTGCGGCGATCTGCGCCGATGTTCTGGCGCGTACGCTGGAACGCTGTTCGGTGAAGGTCGAGATTTTGGGCTTTACCACCCGGGCCTGGAAGGGCGGGCAAAGCCGCGAACGCTGGCTGGCGCAGGGCCGCCCGCAGCAACCCGGTCGCCTGAACGACCTGCGCCACATCATCTACAAGGGCGCNNACGGCGAGGCGCTGGAATGGGCGCATCGCCGGATGGCGCACCGGCCCGAGGCGCGGAAGATTCTGATGGTGATTTCCGACGGGGCGCCGGTCGATGACAGCACACTTTCGGTCAACCCGGCGAGCTTTCTGGAAAAGCACCTGCGCGACGTGATCGCCATGGTCGAGCGGAAAAAGGCGGTGGAGCTGATCGCCATCGGCATCGGCCATGACGTGACCCGATACTATCAGCGCGCAGTGACGATCACCGACGTCGAGCAGCTTGCCGGCGCGATGACCGAGCAACTGGCGAGCCTTTTCGAGGTGGACCCCCGCAAGAGGGCGCGCGGGTTCCAGCGCAAGGCCAGCTAGGGCGGATCAGGAAACGCGTGCATGGGTTGTGACGATGTCACCGGCAACATCCTTCTGGCGATGAATGGGTCGGCCGCCCTTCGCCGGCGTCGGCTGCGCTGATCCCTCGGGCACTCTTGCGCCCGGCAACAGGAGCGGCTTAACTCCGGCGGGTTCGCCCCGCCGGAGTTTCCTCATGTTTCAGACCTTTGACAGCCCCGCCAACCCGGCACAGGGCCCGGCCCGTCTGGCGGCCCTGCGGGCGAAACTGGTTACCGAAGGGCTGGCGGGATTCATCATTCCCCGCGCCGATGTGCATCAGGGCGAATATGTCGCCGCGCGGGATGAGCGGTTGCAGTGGCTGACCGGCTTTACCGGCAGCGCGGGCTTCTGCATCGTGCTGCCCGATCTGGCGGGAGTGTTCATTGACGGGCGTTACCGCACGCAGGTCAAGGCGCAAGTCGATCTGACCCATTTCACGCCAGTGCCCTGGCCCGAGGTGAAGGCGGGCGACTGGATCCGCGACCATCTGGCCGCGGGCAGCGTGGGCTTTGATCCGTGGCTGCACACGGCAGACGAGATTGCCCGGATCGAGGCCGCCCTAGATGGGCATGGCGTCAGCCTGAAGCCCGTTTCCAACCCGGTCGATGCGATCTGGCCCGACCAGCCCCCTGCCCCGCTGGGCAAGGCCTTCGCCCACCCCGAGGCACTCGCGGGCGAAAGCGCGTCCGCCAAGCGGGCGCGGCTGGCCGAAGGACTGCGCAAGGCCGGGCAGACGGCGGCGGTAATCACGCTGCCGGATTCGCTGTGCTGGCTGTTGAACCTGCGCGGCGCGGACGTGCCGCGCAATCCGATCCTGCACGGCTTTGCCATTCTGCATGACGACGCCCGCGTTACCCTGTTCGCTGAGTCGGCAAAGTTTTCTGAGGCTGTTCTTGCGGGCCTTGGCCCCCATGTCACCCTGCGCCCGCCTTCGGCCTTTGTGCCCGCGCTGCACATGCTGCAAGGGCCGGTGCGAGTGGACAAGGGCACAGCACCTCTGGCCGTAAGCCTTGAGTTGCAGGATGCCGGTGTCGAGGTGGTCTGGGGCGACGACCCCTGCCGCCTGCCTAAAGCGCGCAAGAACGCCGCCGAAATCGCTGGCACGCGAGAGGCCCATCTGCGCGACGGAGCAGCGATGGTAGAGTTCCTGTGCTGGCTCGATGCCCAGCCGCCCGGCAGCCTGACCGAAATTTCGGTGGTCCGCGCGCTGGAAGGGTTTCGGCGGGCGACCAACGCGCTGCATGACATCAGCTTTGATACGATCAGCGGATCCGGGCCGAACGGTGCGGTGATCCACTACCGCGTGACCGAGGAGACCAACCGCGCCATCGGGCAGGATGAACTGCTGCTGGTGGACAGCGGCGCGCAGTATCAGGATGGCACCACCGACATCACCCGCACCATCGCCATCGGCGACCCTGGCGATTTTGCCAGCGCCTGCTATACTCGTGTTCTGCGCGGGCTGATCGCCATTTCCCGTGCCCGCTGGCCGCGTGGCCTGTCGGGCCGCGACCTAGACCCTTTGGCGCGCTTTCCCCTGTGGGTCGAAGGGATGGATTTCGACCATGGCACCGGCCATGGCGTGGGCGCCTTCCTGTCGGTCCACGAAGGCCCGCAACGGTTGAGCCGCATCAGCGAGGTGCCGTTCGAGCCGGGGATGATCCTGTCGAACGAACCGGGATACTACCGCGAGGGCGCGTTCGGCATCCGGCTGGAAAACCTGATCGTGGTCGAGGAGGCCGCGAAAAAGGGCGACGGGCGCGACCAGTTGGCGTTCGAAACGCTGACCTTCGTGCCCTTTGACCGCCGGCTGGTTGTGACGGCGATGCTGTCGGGCGAAGAGCGCGACTGGCTGAACGCCTATCACGCTGAGGTGCTGGAGAAGCTGGGGCCGAGGATGTCGGCCAAGGCGCTGGAGTGGTGTCGGGCGGCTTGTGCGAGGGTGTGAGGCGTAACCAACATTACGCGAACTAAGATTGTTTTTGAAAGTGAGCGGCCTTGAAAGTGATGCCAACACGCGACACTAAACCAGTTGCGGAAGTTCTTGCCTTCCACTGGCACGATACCGAGCTTCTGGACATCTTGGTAAATAGGTCGGAAGCCGGGCACAATGATACAGTCAGGTTTGCCCTAAAATGGTCGGACTGGGATGAAACCCGCGCAGGATCGTGTTGTTTCTTGACGTTCACAGACTGCTATTTATTAGAAATGACTTTGAATTTTGGCATCATGGCAGCAGAAACCATTAGAGACGTCTGGCTTGATCTAGAAGTACCAAAACTTGCGGCACTGCGACAAAAGTTTAATAGGCCAAACCTTGCCTGCGTTGCCATCGAGACCAACTCTACGGCTAGCCTGATCCGGGTCTTTGCTACCTCGTTCGAGATTTCGCCCCGCACGCCGTTGATGCCCGACTGACGTCAAGCAAGCTAGAGAGAAGTTCCCTACCCCTCCGCCGCCACCTTCCTGATCCGCTCCACCATCGCCCGCACCCCATTCGACCGCTGCGACGACAGATGCTCGTTCAGCCCCAGCCGGGCGAGTTCCGCGGGCGCATCCACCTTCGCCACATCCGCCACCGGAACCCCGGAATAGAGCGCGTGCAGGACCGCGATCAGGCCGCGCACGATCATTGCGTCGCTGTCGCCCTGAAAGTCGAACTTGCCGCCTGAAATCACCGGCCGCAGCCAGACCTGGCTGGCGCAGCCATCCACCTTGTAGGCGGGCACCTTGAAACTGTCGTCCAGGGGCGGCATCGCCTTGCCCAGCTCGATCACATGGCGATACCTCTCCTCCCAATCATCGAGGAAGTCGAAGGTCTCGGCGATGTCTTCAAAGGCGGGGGTGGCCATGGGGAGTCTCCTTACCCTTTCGGGTAATGTGGTATCCCATCAGGTAATGCGGCGGGGCTGAAAGGTCCAGCGGTGGCGGTGCCTCAAAGCCCCTTCCATCGGCCAACCCCTTCGGCTACCCATGGGGAAACAGCCAAGGTTTCCCCGATGCGCCTTCCCCTGACGCTTGCCCTGATTGCCGTGACCGGCCTGACCGCCTGCGGCTTTGGCCAATCGCGGTTGAACCCGCTGAACTGGTTCGGCCGTTCAAAAGAGGTGCCGGTTGCCTCCGCCCCGGCGACAACGACGAATGGCACCCCGGTCAAGGATGAAGACGATCGCCAGTTGGTGCAGTCTGTCACCTCGATGACGGTCGAGCCGAACCCCGGCGGGGCGATCATCACCGCGACCGGCCTGCCGCCAACCCAAGGCTGGTGGAAGGCCGAGTTGGTGGCGCTGCCGGTCGATGACAAGGGCGTTCTGGTGCTGGAGTTCCGCGTGGCCCAGCCGCCAAAGCCCTGGCCCGCAGGCACCGAATGGTCGCGCGAGATCACGGCAGGCTATTCGCTGTCGAACATCAAACTGCAAAACATCTCTGAGATCGTGGTGCAGGGCGCAACCAACGCGCGCGCCAGCCGCCGCTGACCCCTGCCTGATAAGCCGGGGCTAGGCCAGACGCGCTGCGATTTCGCTGACGAGATCGGGCAGCGGGCAGGTTATATCGACGGCGAGGGCATCCTCATCCGGGCCGGGAGGCTCCAGCGCCGCGAACTGGCTGTCCAGCAAGGTTTCCGGCATGAAATGCCCCTGCCGTTGTGCCATCCGTGCGGCAATCACCTCTCTGCTGCCTGACAGATACACAAAGGTCACGGGTGCCCCTGCATGGGCGCGGATGATGTCTCGATAGCTGCGCTTGAGCGCCGAACAGCCGACGATCCGCCGCCCCGGAGCGGCCAGCACATCGCCCACCTGTGCCAGCCATGGCGCGCGGTCGGCGTCTGTCAGGGGGATACCCGCCGACATTTTGGCAATGTTGGCGGGGGAATGCAGATCGTCACCGTCCAGATAGACGGCCCGCAGAACCGGCCCCAAGGCCAGCCCGACCGAGCTTTTCCCCGATCCGGCGACGCCCATCAGCACCACACGCAAGGCGTCAGAGGCGCCCGTTTCAAAGCCGGACGACACGAACCTCATTCCCTTTGGCCGACAGGGCAATTTCGCCCCGGCAGAGACGCATTGCATCCTCGCCAAACGCCTCAGCCCGCCAGCCTTTAAGCGCGGCACCATTGCGGTCGCCCGCCGCAATCGCATCCAGGTCGGATGCCGAAGCGATCAGCCGCGGCGCAACGCCCAGGCTTTCGGACTTGGCCTTCAGCAGAACACGCAGCAGATCGGCCAGCGCGGGGTTCACCTGAACCTGTTCCTTGCTGGCATCGACCTTTGGCATGTCTTCGGGCTTCATCTCCATGCCCTCCTTGATCGCGGCAAGGATGCCTTCCGCGATCTCGGGCTTGCGGCCTTCGCGCAACAGCAGGCGAGAACGGCCCAGTTCTTCCATGCTGGTCGGCCGGGTCGAGGCCAGCTCGAGCAGCGCGTCGTCCTTCATCACCCGGCTGCGCGGCACGTTCTGGCCCTGGGCATAGGCCTCGCGGAAGCGCGCCAGCGCCTTGACGATGGCCAGGAACCGGCCAGAGGAGGTGCGGGTCTTGATCCGCGACCAGGCCTCATCGGGGTGAACCGTGTAGGTGGCGGGATCGGTCAGGATCGCCAGCTCTTCCTCAACCCAGGCCTGCCGCCCGTTCCTGGCGATCTGGGCCGCCATCCATTCATAGATCACCCGCAGATGGGTGACATCGGCGATGGCATAATCCTTTTGCGCCTGGGAAAGCGGGCGGCGCGACCAGTCGGTAAAGCGGCTGGTCTTGTCGAGGTTTTCCTTGGCGATCTTTTTCACCAGGGTCTCGTATCCCACCTGCTCGCCAAAGCCGCAGACCATGGCGGCGACCTGGGTGTCGAACAGCGGGTCGGGAAAGACGCCCCCTTCGACAAAGAAAATTTCCAGATCCTGTCGGGCCGCGTGGAACACCTTGACCGTCGCCTTGTGGCGAAACAGATCATAAAGGGGCTCCATCGACATGCCTTCGCCCTCGATCGGGTCGATCAGCACCGCCTCACCGTCCTTGCCGGGCAGCGCCATCTGGATCAGGCACAGCTTGGACCAATAGGTCCGCTCTCGCAAAAACTCGGTGTCGATGGTGACATAGGGGGCGGCTTTGGCGGCTTCGCAATAGGCGGCCAGCTCTTCGGTCGTGGTAATCGTGCGCATCGGCGTCTTTCAACAGGGGCCGCGGGGGTATCCCGCCCATCCGCTATAGGGGCGGTGGGGCGGGATGGGAACCCTTCTGCACGGGATTCCGGGCGGTTTTAGCGCCCGGATGGCCGGATTCAGGCCAATTCCTTCAAATCTTCAGCAGCAAAGCCCTTCAACGCCGCCCCTTGCCGGATGTGGTTCACCCAAGACGGGTCACTGATCAGCGCACGGCCCACGGCGATCAGGTCGAACTCTTCCCGCTCCATCCGGTCAACCAGCTTGTCCAGCGGCGAGGCCGTGGACCCTTCCCCCCGGAAGGCATTGAAGAACTCTCCATCCAGGCCGACAGACCCAACGCTGATCGAAGGCTTGCCAGTGATCTTCTTGGCCCAGCCCGCGAAATTCAGGCCATTATCACCATCGATTTCGGGAAACTCCGCCTCCCAGAAGCGGCGCTGCGAGGCATGGAAGACATCCACCCCGGCGTCGGACAGCGGGCCAAGCCAGTCTTCCATTTCCGCCGGCGTCTTGGCAAGTTTCACCGCGTAATCCTGCTGCTTCCACTGGCTAAGCCGCAGCAGCAGCGGAAAGTCCGGGCCAATCGCAGCGCGGGTCGCCTTGACCACCTCGACCGCGAAACGCGACCGATCCTTGATGGTCGGCCCGCCCCAACGGTCACCGCGCACATTGGTGCCTTCCCAGAAGAACTGGTCGATCAGATAGCCATGGGCGCCGTGGATCTCGGCCACATCAAAGCCCAGCCGCTTGGCATCGGCGGCGGCGCGGGCGTAGGCGGCGATGGCATCGGCAATGTCTTCCTCGCTCATCGCCCGCCCGCGCGCATCGCCTGGGCCGACGAGGCCCGACGGGCTTTCCACAGGCAAGTCCGGCTCCCACCCCGCACGGGTGGACCCGGTATGCCAGATTTGCGGCCCCATCTTGCCGCCCTCGGCATGAACCGCGTCGATCACCTGTTTCCAGCCGTCCAGTGCGGCGCCGTGAAAGAACGGAATCCCCGGAAGATTGCGCGACACCGGGCGGTCGATCACCGTGCCCTCCGACAGGATCAGCCCAACCCCGCCTGCCGCCCGGCGGCGATAGTATTCGGCCTGCTTTGCACCCGGCAGGCCACCCTCGGCCATTGCGCGGGTCATGGGGGCCATGACAATCCGGTTCTTCAGGTGCAGACCCTTCAGGTCGAACGGGCGGAAAAGGACATCGGTAGAGGCAGTCATCGGAAAACTCCTGTTACGGGATGCCGTACAGGTATATACTGGAAACCTGGTGTCAATCAGGCACCTAAAAGACACCAGGTCACCTTGGGGAAACCTATGAACCAGATCAGTGAGATAACCACCCCTGCGCCCGAGGTCCGTTGCGTCACCTTCGACGCCAATTGCCCGGCGCGACAGTTGTTCGACCAGATCGCCGACAAATGGTCGATGATGATCCTGACGGTGCTGGACCGTGGGCCGCAGCGATTCAACACCATCCGGCGCAGCATCGAGGGCGTGTCGCAGAAGTCCCTGACCCAAACCCTGCGCAAGCTGGAGCGCAACGGCCTGATCGCCCGCCATGTGCTGGCAGGCAGTCCGGTGGCGGTGGAGTATGAACTCAGCGATCTGGGCTGGACGCTGTTGCCACCGTTCCGCGCCCTTTACCGCTGGACCAAGGAAAACATGCCAGAGGTCGAGTCCGCACGCGCCGCCTTTGACAAAGGGATGTAAGGTGCGGCTTCACAACTTGCGACGACTGGTTTGGTTTTCCGGGGGTGTGCTGGCACTGACGCTGGGGCTGGTCGGGGTATTCCTGCCGCTGTTGCCAACGACGCCCTTTGTCATCCTTGCGGCGGCCTGTTTTGCCCAATCCTCGCCACGCCTGCATGACTGGCTGCTGCGCCATCCGGTCTTTGGCCCCGCGATCCGCAACTGGCGCGACCACCGCGCCATTCCGCCCCGCGCCAAGATGGCGGCGGTGCTTGCCATGGCGGCGGCCTTCGGACTGAGCCTGTGGATGCGCCTGCCAACTTGGGTTCTGCTGGCGCAGGGGGCGGTATTGCTGATTGCAGGCGGCTGGATCGTCACCCGCCCGTCCGGCCCGGCCCGCGTTTGATAACCGTCGGAAGCGGGGGTTTCACACCCCCGCACCCCCGTGGGATATTTCAAGAAGGGGAAGATGTGGGGTCAGAGGTCCAGGCGCGACCTGTTACCAGAGGCAAAGCGGCGTAGAACGGCCGGGTAAAGGCGATGTTCCTGCACCAGCACGCGGGCGGCCAGCGTGTCGGCCGTGTCATCTGGCAGAACCGGCACTCGAGCCTGGCCAAGGATAGGCCCGGCATCCAGCTCTGCCGTGACCTCATGCACGGTGCAGCCCGCCTCGGTATCGCCCGCGTCCAGCGCGCGTTGATGGGTATGCAGGCCAGGGTATTTCGGCAGCAGGGATGGGTGGATGTTCAGCATCCGCCCCTGAAAGCGGCGGATGAAATCGGGCGTCAGAATGCGCATGAAGCCCGCAAGGCAGATGACATCCGGTTTGGCGGCCAGCAGGGGGTGCAGCAGCGCCGCCTCGAACGCCGCGCGGTCCTTGGCAAAGGGCCGGTGATCGACGGCGGCGGTGGGAACCCCCAGTTCGGCGGCGCGCGTCAGGCCCTTGGCCGCAGGATCGTTCGACAGCACCAAAACCGGGCGCGCAGGGTGGTCGCCCGTCATCGAGGCGACCAGCGACAACATGTTGGAGCCACCCCCGGAAATCAGGATGGCGACGCGGCTCACAACAGCGCGCCCTTATAGATGACGCGGGTGTCTTCGGCGGTTTCGGGAACGATGCGGCCAAGGCGGGCCACTGTCTCTCCCGCGTCCGACAGCAGCTTTTCCAGCGCATCGGCGCGATTCGGATCGACCACAAGGATCATGCCGATGCCGCAGTTGAAGGTTTTCAGCAGTTCCGATTCCACCATGTTGGCGGTCTTGGCCAGCCAGCGGAAGACAGGCGGCAGTTGCCATGCGGTCAGGTCGATCTCACACGCCAGCCCGTCGGGGAGGACGCGCGGGGGATTCTCGGTCAGCCCGCCGCCGGTGATATGGGCCAGCCCATGCACCCCACCGGCGCGGATCGCGGCCAGCGCCTGTTTGACATAAAGCCGCGTCGGCGCCAGCAGCGCCGCGCCCAGGGTACCCTCGCCGAACGGCGACGGCGCATCCCAGCCAAGGCCCGACAGTTCCACCACCTTGCGCACGAAGGAATAGCCGTTGGAATGCACCCCGTTCGAGGCGAGACCCAGAAGCACATCCCCCTCGGTCACGCCCTTGGGCAGGTCTTGCCCCCGCTCCATCGCGCCCACCGCGAACCCGGCAAGGTCGAAATCACCCTTGTGATACATGCCCGGCATCTCTGCCGTCTCGCCACCAATCAGGGCGCAACCACTGGCCTCGCAGCCCGCTGCGATGCCGGTGATGATGCGGGTCGCCTGATCCAGTTCCAGCTTGCCGGTGGCAAAATAGTCGAGGAACAACAGCGGCTCGGCCCCCTGGCACACCAGATCGTTGACGCACATTGCCACGAGGTCCACGCCGATCGTGTCCACGTTTCCGGTGTCGATCGCAATCCGCAGCTTGGTGCCCACACCATCGGTTGCCGCCACAAGGATCGGATCGTTGTAACCCGCCGCCTTCAGGTCAAACAGCGCGCCAAAGCCGCCCAAGCCTCCCATCGTGCCCGAACGGTTCGTCCGCTTGGCCGCAGGTTTGATGCGTTCCACCAGCGCATTGCCCGCGTCGATGTCCACGCCCGCATCGGCATAGGTCAGCCCGTTGTGGCCCAGCACATCTTGACCCTTGGTCATGGGAATCCCCCGGTTTGGCAGCAGTTCGTCGCGCCATAGACCATCCCGCCCGCGCACGCAACGCCCGCCCCCGCTTGACCCCGCCCACCGGTGTGGCATAGGCAGAACCGGGGGCCTGTAGCTCAATGGTTAGAGCTGAGCGCTCATAACGCTCTGGTTGGGGGTTCGAGTCCCTCCGGGCCTACCACCTCCCCGATAACAATTTTATAATCAACGATAATTTTAGACGTGGATCACTATCCCGCGCGACGTGGGTCGATTCCTGAGGATCAGAGACACTTGGTTCTTTCGCCAAACGTTCAGCATGTTGGCATCGCAGGGGCTGGCGCGAATTCCAAGAGCAACGGATCGCGTTGCGGTCTCTTTGCCCGCGCCCATAACAAGGCAAAGTCTGTTGGACCGCGCTCTCTGCCGGGTCGCAGTGTCCTGTAATGCGGCTAATTGTATAGACTGAATGTTGTACCGGCTGTCGTCAGCCTCCATTCGGCAGGAAACCAAGCCCCACGCCAGAACTGCGCGCCAAAGCCACGGCGCGCTGAAGTCCAAGCCGTGACATGGGGCATTTCCGGCGGCTATTGCAGCGGCGTTGCAACACCTTACCGGCAGAACGCCTGACATGTCCCAAACATCACAGAGGGGCGCGATGAGTGGTAGGAAATTCTTTATAATCAATATGATGAAAGGTGGCGGAAGCGGTGGGATTCGAACCCACGGTGGGGTTCCCCCCACGCTAGTTTTCAAGACTAGAGCCTTAAACCACTCGGCCACACTTCCGGTCCGTGCGGTCATCGTCATGTGATGCCCGCAGGATTGGCGTCGCATACTGCAACAAAAATGATTCTGAAAGGTCAGAGCTTTCGCGGCATCACGCGGTGTTTTCCGCGCAGGGGCCCAGTTGCCCTTCCCTGCATCGCCATGGCCCTGTATCATGGCGCGCGAACGGCCTTTGGCCTTGGTTCGGAAAACAAAGCGCGTCGGTAGAATGCGCATGGGGTAGCAAATGGCAGGCAAGGCGATCAGGCGAATTCTTGTTGTTTCCGTGCTGGCAACGGCGCTGACCGGGTGCCAAAGTGGCGTGGGGCCTTTCGCCTCGCACTCCAAGGCAACGACGGCGGGCACCGCCACGGCTGCGGGAAACACGAAATCTGTCAAGCTGGTGGACCGCGATGTTGAGGCACCGCAGGTTTTTCAGGTGACCGATACCGCGCTGTGGGACGGTCGGCCTTCACTTGGTGGCGTCTGGGTCGCCTCGCCCGATGTCAAAGACCCCGAGCGGGTGATCCTGCGAAACCCGGCAAACGGCAAATTCGTCATCGGCGGTCTGTTCCGGCGCGAACGTGACAATCCGGGGCCAAAGCTGCAAATCTCGTCCGATGCCGCCGATGCGCTGGGAATGCTGGCTGGGCAGCCCGGCAAGATTTCGGTCACGGCGCTGCGCCGTGAAGAGGGGGCCGCCGCCGCGCCCGATGCCACGAAGCCGATCCTGGATTCGTCAGAAACCGTCGCCACCGAAACGATTGCCCCGCCGCCCGGCGCGAAACCCGGCACGCCCGCCGCCGCAACCGCAGCCCCCAAGGGCAAACCCGTCGCAGCCCCCCCGCCCGCCGCCAAACCCGCGGCTCCCGCTCCGGCAACCAAGGGCGGACTGATCCAGATCGGGTTCTTCTCGGTCGAGGCGAATGCCAAACGCGCTGTCGATCAACTGGCCAAGGCCGGGGTAGCAGCCAGCGTCCGCGAAGAGAAAACCCAAGGGAAAAGCTCTTGGTCGGTCACGGCGCGGGGCGATGCTGCAACGCTTGCCAAGGCCAAATCGGCGGGCTTCACCGACGCCTACCTACTGAAACGCTGATCGAAAACCAGACAGGCCGCCCATGACACGCCTTCTTTGCACCCTGCTCGCCGCCATTCTGGCGCTGGCCCTTCCGGCCCGCGCCTTTGAAACCAAGGCCACTCATGCCTGGGTTTACGACATGACGACGAACACGGTGCTTTTGGACAAGGCGGGGGAAGAGTCGGTCCCGCCCGCCTCGATGTCGAAACTGATGACGATCGAGATGCTGTTCGAGGCGGTCAAGGACGGTCGGGTCCAGATGGACACCACCTTCGGCGTTTCGGCCCATGCGGTCAGCTTTACCGCCGCGGGCGGCTCGACCATGTATCTGCAACAGGGCGACCGGCCCACGGTGCAAGAGCTTATCCACGGCATGATCATCAATTCGGGCAACGATGCCTGTGTTGTGGTGGCCGAGGGGCTGGAAGGGTCCGAGCCGGAATTCGCCCGCAAGATGACAGAACGGGGCCTGGCGCTGGGGCTGGAGCATTCAACCTTTGCCAATGCCAGCGGCTGGCCTGACCCTGGCCAGCGGATGAGCATGAAGGATCTGGGCCTGCTGGCGGTGCATATCATCAACACCTACCCCGATCTTTACACCGTCTTTGGTCAGACCGAGTTCAACTATAAAAACCGCGCGCCTGCCAATGCCAACAACCGTAACCCCTTGCTCAAGCTGGGGATTGGCGCCGATGGGCTGAAGACCGGGCATACCGAAGAGGCGGGTTTCGGCCTTGTCGGCTCGGTCAAGCAGGGCGAGCGGCGCATCGTTTTCGCGGTTTCCGGCATGAGCAGCGACAAGGAACGCGCCGAAGAGGCAGAGCGTATCGCCTCTTGGGCGTTTCGGCAGTTCGCGCTGAAAACCGTGGCCAAGCAGGGCGAACGGCTGGCCGAGGCCCATGTCTTCATGGGCGAGACGGCCACCGTGGGTCTGGTGCCCGCGCAGGATGTGCGTCTGCTGATCCCGGCGGCCAGCAAGGCGGGCCTTGCGGCCGAGGTGGTCTATACCGGCCCGATCCGGGCGCCGGTTGCCAAGGGGGCGACACTGGCCGAACTGGTCATCACCATGCCCGACATGCCCGAACACCGCATTCCGCTGGTGGCCGAGGCCGATGTTCCCATGGGAGGGTTCGTCACCCGGCTGCAAACCGCCATCGGGCATTTGCAGGCCACCTATCTGGGCCCGGCACCGGCAAGCTCTCCGGCAAGCTGATGCGGGCAAGCTGATGGCACGACAGGGCCACTTCCTGACCTTTGAGGGCATTGACGGATCGGGAAAATCCACCCAGGCCCGGATGCTTGCGGCCAGTCTGCTGGCGCAGGGCCGCGAGGTCATTCTGACGCGCGAACCCGGCGGCAGCCCGGGCGCGGAAGAAATCCGCCGTCTGGTGCTGGAAGGCCATGCCGACCGCTGGTCGGCCGAAACCGAACTGCTGCTGTTCAACGCCGCACGGCGCGATCATCTGGAAAAGACCATTCTGCCCGCCATGACGCGCGGTGCGGTGGTGATCTGCGACCGTTTTGCCGATTCCAGCCGGATCTATCAGGGCCTGACCCGGGGTGATCTGCGCGCCAAGGTCGATGCGCTGCATGATCTGATGATCGGGGTCGAACCCGACCTGACCTTTCTGATCGACATTGCCGCTGCCGAGGGGCTGGCTCGTGCCACCGCCCGCCCCGGCAAGGAGCTGCGCTTTGAAGGCATGGGCCTTGGGTTGCAGGAAACCGCGCGCAAGGGTTTTCTGGCGCTGGCCCGCCGCTTTCCCGCCCGGTTCCGTGTGGTGGACGGGGCCCGCAGCCCCGATACCGTGGCGCAGGATGTGCTGGCGCTGGCGCAAGAGGCACTGGCACAACGGGCGCCGGGATGAGCGAGGACATCCCCGAGCCTGACCGTATCGAGGGCGCGCCGCATCCACGCCTTACGCCGCACCTGTTCGGGCAAGCCGATGTCGAGGCGCAGTTTCTTGAGGCTTTCAACACGGCACGCCTGCACCACGGCTGGCTGATCACCGGCCCGCGCGGTGTGGGCAAGGCGACGCTGGCCTGGAAGATCGCCCGCTTTCTGCTGGCCACACCAGAGGACGAGGGCATGTTCGCCCCGCCGCCGCCCGCAACGCTGGAGGTGCCCGACGGCCCGGTGCCCCGCCGTATAGCCGCGCTGTCCGAACCGCGCCTGTTCCTGCTGCGCCAGCCCTATGACGAAAAGGCCGGGCGATTGAAGCAGGACATCACCGTGGACGAGGTGCGCAAGATGAAGAACTTCTTCGCGCTGTCCGCCGCCGACGGGGGCCGCCGTGTCGCCATCGTGGATTCGGTCGATGAGATGAACCCCTCGGCCGCCAATGCCCTGCTGAAACTGCTGGAAGAGCCGCCGCCAAAGGTGACGCTGCTGCTGATTTCGCATCAGCCAGCCCGCCTTTTGCCCACTATCCGCAGCCGCTGCCGCGCCTTGCGGCTTGGCCCGCTGTCGCCCGCCGACCTGTCGGATGCGCTGACCCAGGCCGGAGGTGTGGTCGAGCCCGAGCAGCGCGAAGCCCTCGCCGAACTTGCGGGCGGATCGGTCGGCGAGGCGTTCCGCATGACCAATACCGAAGGACTGGCGCTTTATGCCCGGGTGGTCGATCTGTTCGCCACCCTGCCCCGGCTGGACCGGCCCCGCGCGCTGGCGCTGGCCGAAGCAGGGGCCGCACGCGGGGCCGAGGCGACATTTGAACTGATCGTCGGCCTGATCGACCTGTTTCTGGCCCGCCTGGCCCTTGCGGGCACGCTTGGCCAGACCCCGCCCGAAGCCGCGCCCGGCGAAGCGGCGCTGATCGCGCGCCTTTCGCCCGATCCTTGGGCGGCAAGGCACTGGGCTGATCTTGCGCAAACACTTGGCCTGCGGGCGCGTCGGGGCAAGGCGGTTAATCTTGACCCTGCCGCCCTTCTCATGGATATGGTTCTGCGGCTGGACGAGACCGCCAAGGCCCTGTCGGCCCCGACCTGAAACGGCGCTTTGGCCGCGCCCGCCGGGGGTTTCACACCCCCGGAC
>DDEX01000116.1:3602-24519 GCA_002336845.1 Rhodobacteraceae bacterium UBA1943 | reverse complement strand
AGGCACCACGGGCGAGGCAGGCGCGGTCGTGGCAGGCTGGTTGGCCGGAGCCTGCGCCACGGCTGCGGGGGCAGCGTCGCCCGTCTCCACCTTTGGCGTAATCGAAGCCGCAGGCAGGTTGGGGGGCTGCGTGTCCGGTGCAGGGCCGGACACTTTGCCCGGCTCGGACGGGGCGGCACCCGCCTGCGGCACCTCGTCCAGCGTCACCTCGGGCTGCACCGGTGAAGGGTTCACGGCATTGGCCGATGCGGCCATATCAGCCTCGGGTGCGGCTGCGGGTGTGGGAGTTTCTGGTGTGGAGGCCGCTTGCACGGGGGCCGCGGGATCGGGAGTGACCGGCTTCACCTCGGCGGGCTTCGGCACAGAGGGCTCGGGCGCAGCAGGTTCTGGCGCAGCGGCCGCCTTTTCCGCCGCAATCACCGGCTGTTCGCCGACCTGCGGCCCGGACGTGACCTGCGACAATATTCCCAGCCCCACGGCGCTGGCGATCCCGCCGCACAGCACACCCGCCATCAGATCCCGGATCATACTGCCCTCCGCCTGTTGCCNNCCGGCCATACACTTGCCCTTGACGCTGCCTTGCGCCTAAGCCCATCTATAGCCCGGCGCGGCGCGCCCTTCATCCCCTATCGGACCGGACCAAGCAAGATGCTGCTTCTGATCGACAACTANNACTACGACAGCTTTACCTACAACCTTGTCCACTATCTGGGCGAGCTGGGCGCTGACGTGCGGGTCTGGCGGAACGATGCGCTGGAGGTGCAGGACGCGCTGGCGATGCGGCCAGAGGCGATCGTGCTGTCGCCAGGCCCCTGTGATCCGGCCTCTGCCGGGATCTGCCTGCCTCTTGCGCGGGCGGCGGCGGAAAACGATGTGCCGCTGCTGGGCGTCTGCCTGGGCCATCAGACCATTGGCGAGGCCTTCGGCGGCAAGGTCGTGCGCTGCCACGAGATTGTGCACGGCAAGATGGGCGCGATGCACCACGCAGGCAAGGGCGTGTTCCGCGGCCTGCCCTCGCCCTTCCTGGCCACCCGCTATCATTCGCTGATCGTCGAGCGCGAGACCCTGCCCGACTGTCTTGAGGTCACGGCCTGGTTGGAGGATGGCACCATCATGGGCCTGCGCCACAAGACCAAGCTGATCGAAGGCGTGCAGTTCCACCCCGAATCCATCGCTTCGGAACACGGCCACCAGTTGATGAAGAATTTCCTTGATGAGGCGAAAACAGCATCAAAGGCCCGGGTGCCGGCATGAGTGACCATCTCAAGCCGCTGATCGGGGTTGCAGCAACCCGCCCGCTGACCCGGACCGAAGCCGAAGCCGCCTTTAACGCGCTGTTCGAAGGCCAGGGCACACCCGCCCAGATGGGCGGCTTCCTGATGGCCCTGCGCACCCGGGGCGAAACGGTCGATGAATTTGCCGCTGCCGCAAGCGTGATGCGGTCGAAATGCCTGCCCGTCCGCGCGCCCGAAGGGGCGATGGACATCGTGGGCACCGGCGGCGACGGCAAGGGCACACTGAATATTTCAACCGCCACCGCCTTTGTGGTGGCAGGCGCGGGTGTGGCCGTGGCCAAGCATGGCAACCGCAACCTTTCGTCGAAATCCGGCGCAGCGGATGCGCTGACCGAGATGGGCCTGAACGTGATGGTCGGCCCCGAAGTGGTGGAGAAATGCCTGACCGAGGCCGGGATCGGCTTTATGATGGCGCCCATGCACCACCCGGCGATGCGCCATGTCGGCCCGGTGCGGGCCGAACTGGGCACACGGACCATCTTTAACATCCTTGGCCCGCTGACCAATCCGGCGGAGGTGAAGCGGCAGTTGACCGGCACCTTTACCCAGGCCCTGCTGCGGCCGATGGCTGAAACCCTGCTGGCGCTTGGCGCGGTCAAAGCCTGGCTCGTCCATGGTGGCGACGGCACGGATGAGATTTCCATCGCCGCTCCCACCAAGGTCGCCGCGCTGGAACACGGGACGATCCGCGAATTCACCCTGCACCCCGAGGATGCGGGCCTGCCCTACCACCCGTTCGAGCATGTCCTGGGCGGCACGCCAGCCGAAAACGCCGTGGCCTTCCGCGCGCTGCTTGATGGGGCCAAGGGTGCCTACCGCGATGCGGTCCTTTTGAACGCCGCCGCCGCGCTGGTGGTGGCCGACAAGGCCGCCAACCTGACCGAAGGGGTGGAAATGGCGCGCGAAAGCCTCGATTCCGGGGCCGCCAAGGCCAAGGTGGCGGCGCTGGTGCGCCTGACGAATGGCTAGGCCGGAACCGCCCGCAAGCTGGGCGGACCTGCCGTTCTTTTCCGAGCAGGACGCCGAAGGCCGGACGACCTGGGGCAGATTGTGGGCGCGGCTGGAGGCCGAGGCTGAGAGCGGACGGTTGTGGCAGCCCGAACCCGACGCAATCTTCCGTGCCCTTGCCCTGACCCCGCGCAACAAGGTGCGGGTGGTGATCCTCGGCCAGGATCCCTATCCAACGTCTGGGCGCGCCACCGGGCTTGCCTTTTCCTTTCCGCCGGGCGAGCGCCCCCGCGACTCTTTGAAGAACATCCTTGCAGAACTGGCCGCCGATACCGGCCAGACAAAGCCCGACGGCGACCTGACGGCCTGGGCTGAACAGGGCGTTCTTCTTCTCAACACCGCGCTGACCGTGCCGGTAGGCCAGGCGAACGGCCACAAGGGTTGGGGCTGGGAAACCCTTGCGCAACAGTGTCTTGCCGCAGTTGCCGCCGATGGCCCGCGTGCCTTCCTGCTTTGGGGCGGCCCGGCCCAGAAACTTTGCGCCAGGCTTCCGCGCGGGGGACACCTGTTTCTTGAAAGTGCCCATCCCTCGCCACTGTCCTGCTATCGCGGCTTCTTCGGCTCTCGCCCGTTCAGCGCCGTGAACCGCTGGCTTCAGAACCGGAACCAAAGCCCGATCGACTGGACCGCCTGAAACCGAACAGCCTGAAGACTTGCACCTGCCCCCGACTTGCGGGCACAACTGTTCCAAGCCCAAGCCCTTCATCTTGGCATAAATATCCCACGGGGGTCCGGGGGTGTGAAACCCCCGGCCTTGGCCACGAGGAACCGCGCATGACCACTATTCTCGACCGTATCAAGACCTACAAGCTTGAGGAGGTCGCCGCCCGCAAGGCCGCCCACCCCCTTGCTCAGATCGAAGATGCAGCCCGTGCAGCACCCCCTCCCCGCGGTTTTGCGCGGGCGCTGTCTGACGCGGCCGTTTCCGGATACGGCCTGATCGCCGAGATCAAGAAGGCCAGCCCATCGAAGGGCCTGATCCGCGCCGATTTCGACCCGCCCGCCCTTGCGCAGGCCTATGAGGCCGGCGGCGCGACCTGCCTGTCGGTCCTGACCGATGGCCCCAGCTTTCAGGGCGATGACACCTTTCTGACCGCCGCCCATGACGCCGTGTCCCTGCCCTGCCTGCGCAAGGACTTCCTGTATGACACCTGGCAGGTGGCCGAGGCCCGCGCGCTCAAGGCCGATGCGATCCTGATCATCATGGCCTCAGTGTCCGACACGCAGGCGGCAGAACTGGAATCCGCCGCTTTCGATCACGGCATGGATGTGCTGATCGAGGTGCATGACCAGGCCGAGCTGGAGCGTGCGACCCTGCTGAAATCGCCGCTGATCGGCATCAATAACCGCAACCTGCACACCTTTGAGGTGACGCTGGATACCACCCGCAAACTTGCGCGCCTTGTGCCCGAAGACCGGCTGATCGTCTCGGAATCGGGCCTTTTCACCCCCGCAGACCTTGCCGATGTCGCGGCCTACGGCGCGCGCTGCTTCCTGATCGGCGAGGCATTGATGCGGCAGGCCGATGTAACTGCGGCCACCCGCACCATCCTGTCGCGCCCGCTGACCGCCGGGGGCGGACTGTGAGCGGCCTTACGCATTTCGACGATCAGGGCGCGGCCCATATGGTCGATGTCTCGGACAAGCCTTCGACCGACCGCATGGCAGTGGCCGAAGGCCGGGTGATCATGTCGCCCGAAACGCTGGCTCTTGTCATGCAGGGCACGGCAAAAAAGGGCGACGTGCTGGGGGTTGCGCGGCTGGCCGGTATCATGGGTGCGAAGAAAACCGCCGACCTCATCCCGCTTTGCCACCCCCTGCCCGTCACCAAGGTGGCGCTGGATCTGACGCCCGACCCGGCCCTGCCCGGCGTGTTGGTGCGGTCCACGGTGAAGACCAGCGGCCAGACCGGGGTTGAGATGGAGGCGCTGACGGCCGTATCTGTCGCCTGCCTGACAATCTACGACATGCTGAAGGCCGCCGAAAAGGGCATGGAAATCACCGCCATCCGCCTGTTGCGGAAAGAGGGCGGCAAATCCGGCACATGGAGCGTGGAATGATCACGGTCGAGGAGGCGCTGGCCCGCTGTTTCGCGCTGTGCCGCACGACAGGAACCGAGGATATTCCCCTGCGCCGTGCCGCTGGCCGGGTTCTGCGTGCGGAAGCGCCCGCCCGCCTGACCCAGCCACCCTTTTCCGCCTCGGCCATGGATGGCTATGCGCTGGGGGCCACCGCCGAGGCGGGTGCCAGCTTTCAGGTGGTGGGTGAGGCCGGGGCAGGCCACGCCTTTGCGGGCCGCCTGTCACCCGATCAGGCCGCGCGCATCTTTACCGGTGCCCCCCTGCCCGAGGGTGCCGTGACCATTGCCATCCAGGAAGATGTTGTCGCCGAAGGCACGCGGATTACGCTGCAATCCGCGGCGCGGTCGGGTGACAACATCCGCCCCCGCGGTCAGGATTTCGCCAAGGGCACCAGCCTTTCGGTCCCGCGCAGCCTGACGCCGAATGATCTGGCACTTCTCGCCTCGATGAACATTCCGGCAGTGACCGTGGCACGCAAGCCGGTGGTGGCGCTGATTGCCACCGGGGATGAGCTGGTCATGCCGGGAGAAGAGCCGCGAGCCGACCAGATCATCTGCTCGAACACCTTCGCCCTTGCCGCCATGGTCGAGGCGGCAGGGGGCGAAGCACGGATGCTGCCCATCGCCCGCGACACCAAGGACAGCCTGCGCACTGTTCTGGGCCTTGCCGAAGGGGCCGACATCGTGGTGACCATCGGCGGTGCTTCGGTCGGCGATCATGACCTTGTGGGCAAGGTAGCGACCGACATGGGAATGGAACGCGCCTTCTGGAAAATCGCCATGCGCCCCGGCAAGCCGCTGATGGCCGGGCGTCTGGGGGATGCCATTCTGCTGGGCCTGCCCGGAAATCCGGTGTCGGCGATTGTCTGCGGCCATCTGTTCCTTTTGCCGATGCTGGCCGCAATGCAGGGCCTGCCTGCAATGGCCCCCGTGCCGCGCAAGGCAAGGCTGGGCGCAGACGTCGGCCCGACTGGCCCGCGCGCCCATTACATGCGGGCACGATTGTCCGAGGAGGGCGCGGTAATCACCCCCTTTGACCGTCAGGATTCTGCCCTGCTGTCGATCCTGTCCGGCGCCGATGCCCTGTTGATCCGCCCGATCGGGGATGGCCCGCGCAAGGCAGGCGAGGTTGTGGAATACCTGCCGATCTGAGCCTGAGATTGCTTGATGTGGGGTTAATGCGCCTCGCGATGCGCCAAAATACTTGACACAAACCGGGAACGTGGGCAGAACATTCGCTAAACACCCAATCTGGGGGACAGGCGATGCTGACGCGCAAGCAATTGGAACTGCTGGAGTTCATCAAGACCCGGATCGACGCCGAAGGCGTGCCGCCCAGTTTTGACGAAATGAAGGATGCGCTGGATCTGCAATCGAAATCCGGCATCCACCGCCTGATCACAGCGCTGGAGGAACGCGGGTTCATCCGTCGTCTTGCCCATCGCGCTCGCGCACTGGAGATTGTGAAGCTGCCCGAGGCGATGGAAAAGGGCTTTGCCCCCAAGGTCATCACCGGGGACCGGGTGGACCCGCCGCGCGGTGCCCTGCCGGTCGAGGCGGTTCACGCGCTGGAGCTGCCAGTCATGGGCCGCATTGCCGCCGGTGTGCCGATTGAGGCGATCAGCCATGTCTCGCATCATGTCGCCGTTCCGGGGGCGATGCTGTCGGGGCGCGGCCAGCACTATGCGCTGGAAGTGAAAGGCGATTCGATGATCGAGGCCGGCATCAACGATGGCGACATCGTGGTGATCCGCGAACAGGTCACCGCCGAGAATGGAGACATCGTGGTGGCGCTGGTCGAAGATCACGAGGCGACGCTGAAGCGGTTCCGCCGCAAGGGCAGCATGATCGCGCTGGAGGCGGCGAACCCCGCCTATGAAACCCGCGTCTTCCCCGACCACATGGTCAAGGTGCAGGGCAAGCTGGTCGGCCTGATCCGCACCTACTGACCCAAGGCGAAAGGTGCGACAACCGGGCCAGGCGACCACGCCCGGTTGGCGTTTCGGCTGGGATAAAGCATCAGCCTGCCTCCCTCGACCCATCCGGCCAAGGCGCCGCTGCGTGCCAGAAGATCGGGGCCGATCAACCGGCACGACCCCTCGAAACCCACGGGTGGGGAGACGGTGGCGACAACCAGTTTCGCCTTGGCACAAGCCGTCGGCAGAACATCCGCCGCGCCCTTGCCTGCCACGACGATGCCCGCCACCCCAGCGATTTCAAACTCCCGCGCGCCCATCGGCCCCTGAAACCCTGCCCGCAGCGCCGCCTGTTTCTGGTCGGCCAGGTCGCCCGCATTTTCCAGCCAGGTCTGCGCCGCAAAGCCGCCGCCGCGCGGCTTGCTCAGGGCCAGCCCCTCCGGCCCGGCAACCCCGACCAACCCGCCATCGGCCGAGATCAGCAAAACCGGACGATCCACCATCAGCCACAACCCCGCCGCCACAAGCAGCGGCACGGCCCCCGCCCAACGCAGCCGCCCGCGCGTGAGCATAGTCCAGATGCCGCCCAGCGTGACCAGCGGCAAGACCAGTGGCCCCGGACTGGGCACCGCCGTCACCGCCCCGTTCAACCCGGCAATCCAATGCGCGACGAACAGAATCCAGCGCGAGGCCATATCCATCACCCAGACCGCCGGCCCCGCCAGCCCCAGGGGCGCCAGCAGAGCCGCGACCGCCCCCGCCCCCATGACGACCGACATCATCGGCACGGTCAGCAGGTTGGCCAGCAGTCCCAGATCGGCAAAGCGGTTAAAATGGGCGGCAGCATAGGGCGCCGTCGCCACCCCGGCCACGACCGAAGACAGAACCAGCGTATAGGTCGGGATCAGCCAGCGCGGCACCTTCTCGCGCATCACCTGCCGGTCCAGCGCGCCGAACCCCGCGATCAGGGCCGCCGTCGCGGCAAAGGACAGTTGAAACCCCGGCTCCAACAGGCTTTCCGGCTGCCACAGCAGCAGCGCCGTGGCCGACAGGGCCAGCGTCCGCAGCGTCAGCGACCGGCGGTCGGCCAGCACCGCGCCCAGCATGACCGTCACCATCAGAAAGGCCCGCTCAGTCGCCACATTGGCACCCGACAGCAGCAGATAGAACAGCGCCACACCAAAGGCCGCCACCGCTGCCAGCTTCTTGGCGTTCACCCGCAACGCGAGCGACGGGATCAGCGCCAGCCCATAGCGCAGCACCATGAACACAAATCCCGTCAGCAGGGCCATGTTCATCCCCGAGATCGCCAACAGGTGCGACAGGCTGGAATCGCGCAGGTCTTCAACCACTTGCCGCGAGATGCCGGAGCGGTCGCCAGTGATCGCCCCCGCAGCAAAGGCCCCGCCATCGCCCGGCGCACGGGCCATGATCGCGCGGCCCAGATAGCTGCGCAGACGGTTGACCCATTGCTCGTCCGCCGCCGCCTCTTCCCAAAGGACGACAGGGCTGGAGGTATATCCTGCCGCCCCGAGACCATCAAAGAACGCCATGCGGCGGAAATCGAAACCACCCGGTTCTGCCGGTCCGCTGGGGGCAGACAGATCGGCGGTCAGCAGCACGACCTCACCCGGCGAGACCTGCGGTTCCGCGCCCCGCACCGAGATTCGCACCGTTTCGGGCGTGCGGTCCGGGTCCATCTCGCTCAGCACAACCCGGTCCAGCGTCAGCCGCAGCGCATCGGATTGCGAACGGTCAATCTCGACCACTCGGCCCTGAACGGGGCCGCGATAGGGCGCATCCAGCATCGGTGCCTGCACCAGCCACAGCCGCAGCCCACAGGCCAAGGCCCCCGCCGTCACGCAAGCCAGCGCGACAAAGGCAGGCCGCGCCAGATCGCCGCCCCACAGCGCGCCCGCCACCGCCGCCAGCAACGCCACTGCCAACCCGCCATAGACCGGCAGACCCGGCTCCCACGGCAGGGAAAACCACGCGCCGATCCCACATCCGATCAGCACCGGCACCCAAGGAAACAACAGCCCCCGCGCCTCTGCCAGTTTCAGGAATGGCCACAGGAGCCAGCCTTGCACCCCCGCCACCTTGTTTCCCGCGCCCTTATTGCCTATTCCAACCCGGCAATCCTGCGCCCTACATGGTTTCCACAAGGTTAACGCCCATGGCCGACAGCCAGATCGTCACCCGCTTTGCCCCCTCGCCCACCGGCTATCTGCACATTGGCGGCGGGCGGACTGCGCTGTTCAACTGGCTTTTCGCGCGCGGCCGGGGCGGCAAATTCCTGCTGCGGATCGAGGATACCGACCGCGAGCGGTCAACCCCCGAGGCGACAGCGGCCATTCTTCAGGGCCTGACCTGGCTGGGCCTTGACTGGGACGGCGAGGTGGTCAGCCAGTTCGACCGCGCCCCCCGTCATGCCGAGGTGGCGCATGAGATGCTGACGCGCGGCACCGCCTACAAATGCTTTTCCACCGCCGCCGAAATCGAGGCCTTCCGTGAGGCCGAAAAGGCGCGTGGTGTCAGCTATCCGGTGTTCCTGTCACCCTGGCGCGACGCCGATCCCATCACCTACCCCGATGCGCCCTATGTGATCCGCATGAAAGCGCCCCGCACGGGCGAGACGCTGATCGACGACAAGGTGCAAGGCACCGTTACCATCCAGAATGCCACGCTGGACGACATGATCGTGCTGCGGTCCGATGGCACGCCCACCTATATGCTGGCCGTGGTGGTGGATGATCATGACATGGGCGTGACCCATGTGATCCGCGGCGATGACCACCTGAACAACGCCGCGCGCCAGCAGATGGTCTATGATGCGATGGGCTGGGCGGTGCCGGTCTGGGCCCATATCCCGCTGATCCACGGGCCGGACGGCAAGAAGCTGTCCAAGCGCCATGGCGCAACCGGCGTGCATGATTATCAGGCGATGGGCTATCCCGCCGCCGGGATGCGCAACTATCTGACCCGCCTTGGCTGGGCGCATGGCGATGCCGAAATCTTCACCACGGATGAGGCGAAGAAAATCTTCGACCTCGAGGGAATCGGCCGGTCGCCCGCGCGGCTGGATTTCAAAAAGCTGGAAAACGTCTGCGGCCATCACATTGCGATGATGCCCGACGCTGCACTGCTGCAAGAATTGCAGGGCTACCTTGCAGCCGCAGGGCGATCCGCGCTGACCGAGGGGCAGTATGACCTCTTGGCCAAGGCCCTTTACTGCGTGAAGGATCGCGCGAAGACCTTCCCGGAACTGATTGAAAAGGCTCGTTTTGCGCTAACATCACGCCCGATCGTGCCGGATGAGGCCGCGGCAAAGGCGCTCGATTCAGTATCCCGTGGTATACTGAAATCGTTGACGCCGCGCCTGCAAAATGTTAGCTGGACAAAGGACGCGCTGGAGTCGATCCTGAATGATGTCGCGGCTGAAAACGGGATCGGCTTTGGCAAGTTGGCGCAACCCCTGCGGGCCGCGCTGGCAGGCCGCAGCGCCACACCCAGCGTTTTTGACATGATGCTTGTCATCGGTCAGGACGAAACGATCGCGAGGCTCAAGGAGGCGTCTGCCTGATCGGTCGCCCCCTTTTGTCAAGAAAGTGTTCAGGCACCCGGGCTATGCCTGCGGCTGCACACCAGGGGGACTATAATGGCTGACACCAACCGCACCGCCAAACTGACGCTGGACGACAAGACATTCGACCTGCCTGTCCTTTCGCCCACCGTCGGAACCGAGGTGCTGGATATCCGCAAGCTTTACGGCGAGGCGGATGTCTTTACCTTCGATCCGGGCTTCACTTCGACCGCAGCTTGCGAAAGCGCGATCACCTATATCGACGGCGACAAGGGAGAGCTGCTGCACCGGGGCTACCCGATTGAGCAACTGGCAGAAAAGTCCTCTTATCTCGAAGTCTGCTTCCTGCTTCTTTACGGCGAACTGCCGACCGCCGCCCAGCTGGCCGATTTCGAGAATCGCGTGACGCGCCACACCATGGTGCATGAACAGATGCACCAGTTCTTCCGTGGCTTCCGCCGTGACGCGCATCCGATGGCCACCATGGTGGGCGTCGTGGGCGCAATGTCGGCTTTCTATCACGACTCGCTCGATATCAACGACGAATGGCAGCGTGAGGTCGCCGCGATCCGTCTGGTCGCCAAACTGCCGACCATCGCCGCGATGGCTTATAAATATTCGGTCGGCCAGCCCTTCGTCTATCCGAAGAACTCGCTCAGCTATGCGGGCAACTTCCTGAACATGTGCTTCTCGGTCCCGGCCGAGGATTATGTGGTCAACCCGGTTCTCGCCAAGGCGATGGACCGGATCATGATGCTGCACGCCGACCATGAACAGAACGCCTCGACCTCGACGGTGCGTCTGGCAGGCTCGTCAGGTGCCAACCCGTTCGCCTGCATCGCGGCGGGCATCGCCTGCCTTTGGGGCCCGGCCCACGGCGGCGCCAACCAGGCCTGCCTGGAAATGCTGCGCGAGATCGGGACGGTTGACCGCATCCCCGAATATATCGCCAAGGCGAAAGACAAGAACTCTGGCTTCCGCCTGATGGGCTTTGGCCACCGCGTCTATAAGAACTTCGACCCGCGCGCCAAGGTGATGAAGCAATCGGCCGACGAGGTGCTGGATCTTTTGGGCATCCACAACAACCCCACGCTTCAGGTTGCCAAGGAACTGGAACGCATCGCGCTGTCGGATGACTATTTCGTCTCGAAAAAGCTCTATCCGAACGTCGATTTCTATTCGGGTATCATCCTTGATGCGATGGGTTTCCCCACCTCGATGTTCACGCCGATCTTCGCGATTTCGCGCACCGTCGGCTGGATTTCGCAGTGGAAAGAGATGATCGCCGAAAAGAACCAGAAGATTGGCCGCCCGCGCCAATTGTATGTCGGCCCGACCCAGCGCGATTACGTCGATCTGCGCCACCGCTGATCTGGCGCTGATCGGCCTTGAACTTGTCCGGCAAAGCCGCTTCCCTGACCGGAGGCGGCTTTCGCCTTTCACATTGGCACAAATATCCCACGGGGGTCCGGGGGTGTGAAACCCCCGGCTTCGACATATGACATCTGCACCCGCTTCGCGCATTGCCGCGCTTGATATTGCCCGCACCGCCGCCCTTTTGGGCATGGCGGCCTATCACTTCCTTTATGATCTACAGATGTTCGGGCTGGTTCCGCCGGAATTCGCGGTGTCGGGCTGGCTTTACTGGCACGCGCGGGTGGTGGCCTCTTCCTTCCTGGGGCTTGTCGGGGTCTCACTGTGGCTGGCGCATGGGCAAGGCATTCGCTGGCCCGCCTTCTGGCGCCGCTGGCTCAAGGTCGCGGCGGCGGCGGCACTGGTCTCGATCGGCACCCGCATCGCCCTGCCCGAATCCTGGGTGTTCTTCGGAATTCTGCACGCCATCGCCCTTTTCAGCCTGCTGGCGTTGCCTTTCCTGCGTCTGCCCTGGCCCGTGACTGCGGCAGCGGGCGTGGCGGTGATCTGGGCGTCTTACGTTTTGCCGACCGAGGCGATGAACGCGCCCCTGCTGCGCTTTATCGGCCTGCACACCGAACCGACCTGGACGGTTGATTTCGAGCCCGTCTTCCCCTGGTTTGCCCCGGTTCTGATCGGGGTGGCGCTTGGCCGGCTGGGCACGGGTATTGGCCTGTGGGCGTGGCTGGCACGATGGCCGACGCACACCAGCCGCCCGATACGCGCGCTGGCCTGGCCCGGCCAGCACAGCCTGATCATTTATCTCTTGCATCAACCGATCCTGTTCGGGCTGATCGGCCTTTACGCGCGCTATCTGCACTAAGCCCCCGCAGCCGGGTTTTCCTTTGGGGCTTTTGCAGCTATCACCCGCAAAGCCCCGGCAAAAACAGCGGTCCAGATGCAACCCGGTTTCAGAACCCCGAAGATCGCCGCCCTTCTCCTCGTGGTCTGCCTTGCCGCTGCGCCCACCGCCCTGCCCGTGGCCGCGCAGATCACGGCGCCCTCCACATCACCTGGCCAGCCGACGGCACCGGCAACCGACAGCGCGCCGCAGCTTCCGGCCACCGAACAGGCCTTGCCCGGCCAAGGCCAGAACGGTGCGGCGGTTGCCGCCTCGCTGCCCCAAGACCTGACGGTTTGGGGTATGTTCGCCTCTGCCGCGCGGGTGGTGCAGGGTGTGATGCTGGGACTGGCTTTCGCGGTTCTGGTCAGCCTGACGGTGCTGATCCACAAGACCGTTGAACTGACGCTAGCCCGCCGCCATCTGGCCTCGGCTCTTGCCGCGCTCCTCCATGCGCCCGACCTTCCCGCCGCCGCCACGGCTCTTTCGGGCCGCCGTGACCCTGCCGCCTTCATGGCGCTGGCGGCGAAGGCAGAGGTGGACCGCTCTGCCCCCGCGCTGGACGCGGCCGGCGACAGCGGCACCAAAGAGCGCATCCGCTCTTTGGTGGAACGGACCGAGGTGCAGGCCGCCCGCCGTCTGATGCGGGGCACCGGCCTCTTGGCGACCATCGGCGCCACAGCACCTTTCGTGGGCCTGTTCGGCACGGTCTGGGGCATCATGAACAGCTTCATCGGTATTTCAAAGGCGCAGACCACCAACCTTGCCATCGTCGCCCCCGGCATTGCCGAGGCCCTTTTGGCCACGGCCATCGGCCTTGTTGCGGCCATTCCCGCCGTGGTGATCTACAACCTTTTTGCCCGCGCCATTGCCGGGTATCGTCAGGGCCTTGGCGATGCGGCGGCGGCAGTCGAACGGCTGGCCAGCCGCGACCTTGATTTTCGCCGCGTGGCCGGGGGCTAGGCCATGGCAGGGGGCATTCGCGGCGGCGGGGACGACATCGAGGAACTGCACGAGATCAACGTCACGCCCTTCATCGACGTGATGTTGGTGCTGCTGATCGTCTTCATGGTGGCGGCCCCGCTTGCAACCGTTGGCGTGCCGGTCGATCTGCCCGCCTCGACCGTGCAAGCCACGCCCAATCCAGACAAGCCGGTCTTCCTGACCATCCAGCGCGATCTTGCCCTGTCGCTGGGCGACGCCCCGGTGGCACGGGACGCCCTTGGTATTGCCCTAGATGACACGACGGGGCGCAAACATGACACCCGGATTTTCCTGCGCGCCGATCAGGCCGTGCCCTATGGCCAGATCATGCAGGTGATGAACCTGCTGCGAGCGGCGGGCTATCTGAAGGTGGCGCTGGTCGGTCTGGATGCCGCACAGTCAGGCATCGGGCCGTGACCGACTGGTCCTCTCATCGCCGCGCGCATCTTGAGCCTTTGGGCTGGCTGGCTGCCGCGACGCTGGCGGCCTTGCTTGCAGTTTCCACCGCGGCACTTGCCAACTGGCTGGGCGGCCGTGTCGGCACCGGCACCAGCGAAAGCACCATCCTGCTGGACCTGCCGCCACTGCCTCCGGCGCTCGCGGTATCAGAGCCACCCGTGCCGCAGCCTGCCAGCCCGCTCCAGACGCTTGAAATGCAGGCGGCCCCCGATGCGGACAAAGCCCCCCCGCCTCCAAGCGCCCCCGCCGAGGACACACCGAACCTGACACTGCCTGACAGGGAAACCCTGACCGACCTGCCCGATGCCCCCCCGCAACCCGAGGCACTTGCGGCCAGACCCGAACGGCCTGCAAAACCTGTAAAGGAAGCGCCCCGGCAAAAGCCTGCCAAGGTTGCGCAAAAGGCAAACAAACCGGCCCCGGCAGCAACCAGCACCGCAACGGCCAAGGGCGATGGCGTGATCGCTTCGGCGATGCAGAAATGGGCGGCCAAGGCCAGCCAGCGGCTTGACCGGCACATGCGCAGGGGCAGCTATGACGCCAGGGGGCAGGTGACGATCCGCTTTCAGATCGCGGCTTCGGGGCAGATCACCGGGGCGAAACTCATCGGTTCCACCGGCAACGCGCAGCTTGATGCCGCCCTTCTTGCCCAGGCCCGCCGAGCGCCCGCGCTGCCGGAAAGGCCTGATGGCAAGTCGGGCCAGATCGACAAATCCGTGACCGTCACGCCCTGATCAGTCACACCCTGACTAGCTGCGCCCGTCCAGCGTGGCCACCGCCCCATAGACATGGGGCCGCCGGTCGCGAAACAGCCCCCAGGACGCCCGCAAGGCGGCAATCGCCTCCAGATCAAAGCGGTGCAGCAGCACCTCTTCCTCGTCCCGCCCTGCCTTTGCCATCAACGCCCCGGTCTGGTCGGCAATAAAGCTCGATCCGTAGAAGGTAACCTCGGTGCCACCCGGCGCCGCCTCGGTTCCAACGCGGTTGCTGGCAATGACCGGCATGATATTCGCCGCCGCATGGCCGCGCATCGCCATCTCCCAATGCGGCTGGCTGTCATAGCCGGGGCTGGGCGGCTCCGACCCGATGGCCGTGGGATAAAGCAACATCTCCGCCCCCAGCAACGCCATGGCACGGGCGCATTCCGGGAACCACTGGTCCCAGCAAATCCCCACGCCGATCCGGCCAAAGGCGGTATCCCACACCCGAAACCCGGTATCGCCCGGAGAGAAGTAATATTTCTCCTCATAGCCCGGACCTTGCGGGATATGGCTCTTGCGATAGTTGCCCATCACGCGCCCGTCGGCATCGATCATGGCAACCGAGTTGAAATGCGCCTGCCCCGCCCGTTCGAAATAGGAACAGGGCAGCACCACGCCCAACTCCTTCGCCAAGGACGCAAACCGCGCGATCAGCGGATGCCCATCCATCGGCTGGGCCAGCGCAAAATACTCGGCCCGTTCCTCGATGCAGAAATAGGGCGCGCCGAACAGCTCCTGGATCAGCACCACATTCGCCCCCTGCCCGGCGGCACGGCGGATCAGCTCTTCGGCCTTGTCCGTATTCTTCGGCAGATCCCACGAACAGGCGAACTGGGTCGCGGCAACGGTCACTTCACGCATGTCTTTCCCCTTCATCTTGGCAGAAATATCCCACGGGGGCGCGGGGGTGTGAAACCCCCGCCGCGACATTGCCGCCCGATCCCCGTCAGAATTTTCAGAACAGCCGCGTCAGCGGCCAGGGCATCCAACTGAAGGGCCGCACGCCCTCGGCACTGGGATGCACGCTTTCGGACGGGTCGCGCCCCACGACGCGGGGGCGGCGCAGCAGGAAGACCTTGGCCCAGCCTCGCGTGGTGCCCATCATCGGCACGCGCGGATCGCAAGGATAGCGTCCGGCCCAGCCTTCGGGCAGGTCCAATCCCACCGCTTCGGCCCGCTCCAGCATCCAGACCAGCGGAATATTGGCCAGCGGCCGCGCCTCGGGAAAGGTTCCGACCTGCCCGCCCACATCGCCATGGCTGCCGCGAAACCACACCTGCTCCACATTGCCCTGCCAGTCGCGCGGGCTGCTCCACATGATCGGGTCGAACACCGCCCGCGTCTCGTTCAGGGCCAGGGCCTGAAACCCGTGGCGGACCGAGCGGCCCAGTTGGTGATTGTGAAAGACCGTGTGCTTCTCGGTCAGCATCCACAAAAGCGGCAGCCTGAGGCCCAGCGCCTTGACCGTATCCCAGACCCCGACCATCTGCACCGTGGCCTCTGCATGGCAATAGCTGCGGGCAAAGGCCTGAGCAGCCTCGGTATCCGGCCCCTGCCTGTAATGCCGCCAGACTTGCCGGATCGCCCGCTCGGTCGCCTCTTCGCGCCGCACAAGGCCAACCCGGTCGATCACCCCGGCCAGCGAGCGCACCGCATAGGCGCCGCGCGAATAGCCGAACAGGTAGATCCGGTCGCCTTCGCGGTATTGGCTGGCCAGCCAACCATAGGCCCGGCGAATCTGGCGGCTGATCCCGCGCCCTTCAAGAAAGGCAATGGTGTGGCGCCACCCCTCCCATTGCAGGCCGGGTTCATAATAGATCCGGCGGCGCGTCATGGGTCGCGCCTCGGCCAAAAGCCGGAACACCAGCCCTGCGTTGCTTTCCTGCCCCGGCGTCAGGGTGCACAACGTGCCATCCAGAATGATGACATGATCGACAGGCCCGCGCCGAACACCCGGCTCGGGCGGCGCGGCGGGTTCGGTGGCGACGATCGGCTCGCCCCGCCACCAGCGTTTCAGACGCTGGACAAATCGCATATCACACCCTGCAAATGCAAAGGCCCGCCGGGACCGGCGGGCCCTGCCCCAAGCTTAACGCATTGGCGGCAAAAGCAAGGTTAAAACCCCGTGTGCCCTGCCCGCCTTACAGGCGAAGCGACAACACCGTCACCAGTCCCAGCTCGCCAAAACCATTGAAGCGGCTGTTGGTGACAGTGGAATAGGCCCCCATACCGTGGAACGCGACGAAATCGCCCTCGGCGATATCCTCGGGAAGGGGAACCTCGCCCGGCAGGCGATCAACCGAATCGCAGGTTGGCCCAAAGGTGATGCGCGGATGCACCGCACCCGTGCGGCGCTTGCCATTCGCATCCAGCACCTCGATCCGGTCGATGATGCCGATCTGGCCCAGTTCGAACAGCGAACCGTAAAGCCCGTCGTTCAGGAACACATGGGTGCCGTCACGCAGGGCCTTGACCTGTGCCGCCAGCGTAAAGGCATCGCCGCAAAGGGCGCGGCCCGGCTCGCAGACCAGCGCGGGCAGATCGTCGCCAAAGGCTTCACGGGCGACGCGGCCGATGGTCTCGAACGTCGCTTCCAGTTGCGGCACCACGCCGGTTGCCCGGTGGTTCGGAAAGCCGCCGCCCACATTCAGGCGGGCGATCTTTACCCCTGCGCGACGCGCGATCACCGCCGCCTCGCGGATATAAGACGCCCAGGCAGCCGGATCGGTGCATTGCGTGCCGGGGTGGAAAGTGATCGACGGAATGAACCCCGCCGCCGCCACGGCCTTCAACAGCTCGACCGCCACATCCTCGGTCGCGCCGAACTTGGCGCCAAAGTTATAGGCGGCACCCGAGACCGGCAGCTTGAAGCGGACCGAGATTTCACAGGCTTCCGCGGGAACCATCTCGACCAGCTTGGCCAGTTCGCTGTGCGAATCGACCGACCAGCTTTTGACGTTGCGCGAAACCGCATGGGCGATCTCGGTGCGCGACCGCACGGGGTTGTTGTAGTGAATGGCCGCATCGGGGGCCAGACGGCGGATCAGATCAATCTCGAAGGGCGAGGCGCAGTCAAAGCCCTGAATGCCGGCGGCAACCAGGTTTTCCACCATCTCTTCGCCGGGGTTCGACTTGACCGCATAGGTCACAAGGCCCGGAAACCCTTCTATAAAGCGCCGTGCCATGGCCTGCACGACCGAGGGCGCAAAAAACAGCACCGGATTTTCCGGTTGCTGATTTTTCAGGAATTCGGTCGGATTGGTCCAGATCGTCTTGGACAGTCCCATCGGCGTGATCCTTTCTGCCAACAAGATGCGTGTCCTCCTCCGTTGCCACACCATGAATGGTATGGACGGCCTTGGCGCCCGCATGGTTTTTCCAACCAGGCCAGGTGCGTATGAGCCGCCCTTTTCCTGCAACTGAGGATGCCGCATATGGGTGACAATCTCACCGGACAAAACTATATATCTGCCGGGAATCATCGTCAGAATGACGAAATGGGGCATCAAACTGCATGGATGATCTGGATCGCAACATCCTTGGCCTTCTGGGGGCCGATGCACGCATGTCCGTGGCCACCCTTGCGCGCCGCCTGAAGGTGGCAAGGTCCACGATTCAGGCCCGGCTGGAGCGGCTGGAGACCACGGGAATCATCGCCGGCTACACGCTGAAACTGGGCGAGGCCGCGCGTCAGGGGCGGCTGCGCGCCAGTGTTCTGCTGACAATCGAACCGCGCGCCCTTGCCGCCGTTCTGGCCCGTCTGAAAGCGATGTCGGAAATCGAGCGGGTGTTCACCACCTCTGGCCGGTTCGATCTGTTGTTGCAGATTGCGGCCCCCAATACGCAGGTGCTGGATGGGTTGCTGGATCAGATCGGCGGCATGACCGGGGTAAAAAGCTCGGAAAGCCTGATCCACCTGTCCACCCGGATCGACCGCGCGGTTTAAGGCCGTCTAGAACGGCAGATCGGGTTGCAAGGGGCGGCGCAGGCTGAACCCGTCAACAAACCGCTGGCCCAGCGCGGCATCGCCTGCAAAGGCAAAGCCTCCCGCCGCAAGGTTTTCGGCCAGCGTCAGTGGTCCGTAAATCACCTGTGCCAGACGGTTAGTCGCTCCGGCAAAGGCCAGATCGCCCCCCTGCCCCCGCGCAACATGATAACGCCCCTGATCCACAGTCACCACGAACCGTTCGCCCACATCAAAGCCCACGGTCAGGCTCAACGGCTCTGGTGCCCTCCACATCGCCGCCATCGACAGCATCAGCGCAGAGGGGCTGATGAACAGCCGCGGGTCATGGCCCGGTTGCGCGGCCCCCCAGATGCACATCTCTCGTACCATCGGCCATAATGCGCGCCCCGCATCGGTCAGCGCATAGCCGGGCACCAGCAGCCCCGCCTCCTCCATCTGCACCAGCCGCATGGTCAGGATATTGGCGCTGACCCCCGGCAGACCCCGGCGCAACTCGCCAAACCGGCGCGGGCCAAGCAACAACTCGCGCACCACAAGCAGCGCCCAGCGGTCGCCGATCAGGTCCAGCGCATGGGCCTGCAAGCAGCCTTCCTCATAGCTTCGGCGGGTTTGTGTCACGTCAGGGAACTTTTAGTTGCTTTTTATAACTAACCGGCACAGCCTTTCCCGACAAGCAGGAGGGAGGGCTGCAATGACCTACATCGACGGCTTCGTGATTCCCGTCCGCACCACCGACAAGGAAGCCTACCGCGCGCATGAGGCGAAGTGGTGGCCGCATTTCCAGAAGGCGGGCGCCCTATCGCTCGTGGTCGGCTGGGGCGATGACGTGCCGCCCGGCAAACAGACCGATTTTCAGCGTTCGGTGGCGCTGCAGCCCGATGAAACCGTCGTCTTTGCCTTTATGACCTGGCCCGACAAGGCCACCCGCGATGCCTGCTACAAGGCGATGATGGCGATGGACCCGGCAGAATTCGGCCAGATGCCCTTTGACGGCAAGCGTATGATTTATGGCGGCTTTGCCCCGATCCTGATGGAAGGAACTGCGAAATGAGTCACGGCGCCCCCTGCTGGTATGAACTGACCACCGGCGACCTTGCCGCCAGTCAGGCCTTTTACGGCGGCCTTCTGGGCTGGAGCTTTCAGGACGCCGGGATGCCCGGCTTTACCTATATCCTTGCCAGCGCGGGCAGCGACATGGTGGCAGGCCTGATGACGCCCGATCAGCCGATGCCCGAATTCTGGATGGTCTATTTCGCGGTGGATGACGCCGACGCGGCGGCGGCCAAGGCGAAATCGCTGGGCGGCGGGGTGCATGTCGAACCTGCCGACATTCCCGGCACCGGGCGTTTCGCCATTCTGACCGACCCGGCGGGCTGCCCCTTTGGCATCCTGCAACCCCTGCCCGGCGGCACGGGCGGCGCCTTCAACCAGATGGCCCAGGGTCACGGCAACTGGCACGACTATGCCAGCGCCGATGCCAATGCCTCGGCCAGCTTCTATGGCGCGATGTTTGGCTGGACCGTCTCGCGCGTGTTGGACAGCGCCCCCGGCATGACCTATCGCGTGCTGGCCCATGGCGAGCAGGACATCGGCGGTATCGGCCCCATTCCGCCCGGCGGACGCGGCGGCTGGACGCCCTATTTCGGCGCCGCTTCCATCACCGCCGCGATTGCCAGCCTGACCGCGCTTGGCGGCACCTCGATCATGGAGCCGATGGAGGTTCCGGGCGGCGCCTTCATCACCTATGCCACCGACGCGCGCGGCACGGTTTTCGCCTTGGTTGGCGGCAAATAGACCCTGTGCCCTTGGCGGCGGGGTGATCCTTCGTTATTGCGGTGCCTGATAAAAAGGGATGCCGCCGATGCCGATGGAAAAGAACTTCAGCCCCGCCGAAGCCGAGGCCCGGATTTCGAAACTGTGGCTTGATGCCAAGGCGTTCCGCGCCGGGGCGAATGCCAAACCCGGCGCGAAGCCCTTCTCCATCATGATCCCGCCGCCCAATGTCACGGGCAGCCTGCACATGGGCCATGCCTTCAACAACACGCTGCAAGACATCCTGATCCGCTGGCACCGGATGATGGGCGACGACACGCTGTGGCAGCCCGGCACCGACCATGCGGGCATTGCGACCCAGATGGTGACCGAGCGGGAAATGGCCCTGCATCAGGAACCCAGCCGCCGCGAGATGGGGCGCGAGAAGTTCCTGTCCCGCGTCTGGCAGCAAAAGGTCAAGTCGCGCGGCACGATCATCGGCCAGTTGCAGCGTCTTGGCGCGTCGTGTGACTGGGACCGAGAGGCCTTTACCATGTCGGGCGCCCCCGGTGCCCCTGCGGGCGAGGAAGGCAACTTCCACGACGCGGTGATCAAGGTCTTTGTTGATATGTACAACAAGGGCCTGATCTACCGCGGTAAGCGGCTGGTCAACTGGGATCCCCATTTCGAGACCGCGATTTCCGACCTGGAGGTCGAGAATATCGAGGTGAAGGGCCATATGTGGCACTTCAAATACCGTCTCGCGGGCGGGGAAACCTATGAATATGTTGAGAAAGACGCCGAAGGCAACGTGACCTTCCGCGAGACGCGCGACTACATCTCCATCGCCACCACCCG
>DDEX01000116.1:3262-3421 GCA_002336845.1 Rhodobacteraceae bacterium UBA1943 | reverse complement strand
TCGCCCGCGCCCGCGAAATCGCCGCAGGGTCGCCCACCGATGAGAATGAAGTCGACAGCCTGAACCTCGTCCCCGAGAAATACCGTGGGCTGGACCGGTTTGAGGCGCGCAAACTCGTGGTCGCCGACATCAACGCCGCCGGTCTGGCGGTGACGGTTC
>DDEX01000116.1:0-3237 GCA_002336845.1 Rhodobacteraceae bacterium UBA1943 | reverse complement strand
TCATGCAGCCCTTCGGCGACCGCTCCAAAGTGGTGATCGAGCCTATGCTGACCGACCAGTGGTTCGTCGATACCGCCAAGATCGTCGGCCCCGCGCTGGACGCCGTGCGCAATGGCGACACGGTGATCATGCCGCCGAGTGGGGAAAAGACCTATTACCACTGGCTGGAGAATATCGAGCCTTGGTGCATCTCCCGCCAGCTTTGGTGGGGGCACCAGATTCCGGTGTGGTATGGGCCATCTGTCGAGCAAGTTCCGTCGGCAGGTGAAGTACCCGCTAGCGAACGGATGAACCGCGACACTCCAATCGCATTTTGCGCTGCGACCTTCGCCGAAGCGCGAAAGCTCGCTCAGAAGTACTACGATGAAACTTCCCGCTTTCCGGTCACAGTTGTGGCGGAAGCCGAAAGCGCAGAAGCCGCTTACATGTGGGAGTATGACCACCCGCTTATCGATATTTCCCCAGACGATGAGCTTGGTCGAGAGCTTGGAGTATCCTTCACCGGAAAACTGGACCCCATTTGCCTTTGGCGCGACCCCGACGTTCTCGACACCTGGTTCTCCTCCGGCCTCTGGCCCATCGGCACTCTTGGCTGGCCCGAGCAAACCGCGGAACTGGCGAAGTATTTCCCCACCTCGGTCCTCGTGACCGGGCAAGACATCCTGTTCTTCTGGGTCGCCCGGATGATGATGATGCAGCTTGCCGTGGTGAACAAAATCCCGTTCCACACCGTCTATCTGCATGGCCTTGTGCGCGACGCCAAGGGCAAGAAGATGTCCAAGAGCTTGGGCAACGTCATCGACCCCCTCGACATCATCGACGAATACGGCGCCGACGCGCTGCGCTTTGCCAATGCCGCGATGGCCAGCCTTGGCGGGGTGCTGAAACTCGACACCCAGCGCATCGCGGGCTATCGCAACTTTGGCACCAAACTGTGGAACGCCTGCCGTTTCGCCGAAATGAACGGGGTTTGGGAGGGCCATGCCACCCAAGCCGAGGCCCCCAAAGCCATCGCCACCGCCAACCGCTGGATCATTGGAGAGACCGCCAAGGCACTGGCCGAGGTGAACGCGGCGCTAGAGGCGTTCCGCTTCGACAATGCCGCCGATGCGCTGTATAAATTCGTCTGGGGCAAGGTTTGCGACTGGTATGTCGAATTCGCCAAACCCCTGTTCGACGGCGATCAGGCCACCGAAACCCGCGCCACGATGGCTTGGGTGCTGGACCAGTGCATGATCCTGCTGCATCCCTTCATGCCCTTCATCACCGAAGACCTGTGGTCCACCACAGGTACCCGCGCCAAGCTGCTGGTCCATACCGATTGGCCAACCTATGGGCTTGATCTGGTGAGCGCCGATTCAGATGCCGAAATGGCCTTCGTCACCAGCCTGATCGAAGAAATCCGCTCGGCCCGCGCGCAGGTGCATGTGCCGGTTGGCCTGAAAATCGACCTCGTGGCGACCGAACTTTCCGATGCCGCCCGCGCCGCCTGGGGCCGGAACGAGGCGCTGATCCGTCGCCTTGCCCGGGTGGAAAGCTTCGCCGAAGGCCCCGCCCCCAAGGGCGCAATCGCCCTTGCACTGGAAGGCGCGGCCTTCGCCATCCCGCTCGCCGGCCTGATCGACATCGCCGAAGAAAAGGCCCGCCTGCAAAAGGCGCTGGACAAACTGGCCAAGGAAATCGGTGGCCTGAAAGGGCGCATCAACAACCCCAACTTCGTGGCTTCGGCCCCGGAAGAGGTGGTTGACGAAGCCCGCGCCAACCTTGAGGCGCGCGAGGATGAGGCGGCGAAGATCGCGGCTGCGGTCAAGCGGCTGGCCGAAATCGGCTAAGGGCGCGCTGGTCTTGCTGTCCGCTGCCTCCGGCGGGGATATTTGAAGAAGGGGAAGGGCTGGCCAAGGCAAGTCTTTCCCCTTCACCAAGTATCCTCGGGGGTGAGGCGCGGGCACGCGCCGAGGGGGCAGACAGCCACCTTTCCTTTGAAACGACCGTCATGCCCCTTGCCCAGCCCCCGGTTTTGCGGCTCAACTCCGCCGCATGAGCCACTTTCTTACCCCACTCGCCGCCGCCTTGCCTTCCACCGTGCCTTTCGTCGGGCCCGAAACGCAGGAGCGCAGTCTGCACCGCCCATTCCGCGCCCGGCTTGGCGCGAACGAGAGCCTGTTTGGCCCCTCGCCCAAGGCGATTGCCGCGATGCAATCGGCCGCGGCGGATGTCTGGATGTATGGCGATCCCGAAAACCACGACCTCAAGCAGGCGCTTGCCTCCCGCCTTGGCCTGACCGCAAGCCATATCGCGGTGGGCGAGGGAATTGATGGCCTGCTTGGCTATCTTGTTCGCCTGACCATCAGTCCGGGCGATCGGGTTGTCACCTCGCTGGGGGCCTATCCCACGTTCAACTTCCACGTTGCGGGCTTTGGGGGCGAGCTGATCCGTGTGCCCTACAGGGGCGACCACGAAGATCCGCAGGCCCTGCTGGATGCGGCGCGGATCCACAAGGCCAAGCTGATCTATCTGGCCAACCCCGACAATCCGATGGGCAGTTGGCACCCCGGCGCGGTCATCGAGGAGATGATCGAAAACCTGCCCGACGGCACCCATCTGGTGCTGGACGAGGCCTATGCCGACCTTGCGCCCCCCGGCACCATGCCGCGCGTGGCACCCGATGACCCGCGCGTGATCCGCTTCCGCACCTTTTCCAAGGCCTATGGCATGGCAGGTGCGCGCGTCGGCTATGCCTTGGCCGAACCGGGGTTGGCACAGGCGTTTGACAAGGTGCGCAACCATTTCGGCATGGGCCGGCTGTCGCAGATCGGGGCGTTGGCGGCCTTGCGGGACGATGACCATCTGGCGCGGGTTCAGGCACTGACGGTTCAGGCCCGCGCCCGCCTGTCGGCGATTGCCAGCGCGAACGGCCTGACACCCCTGCCCTCTGCCACCAATTTCGTGACGATAGACTGCGGCCGCGATGGCGATTTCGCCCGCGCTGTCTTGCGCGAAACCGTGGCGCGGGGCGTCTTTATCCGAATGCCGGGTGTCGCCCCGCTGGATCGCTGTATCCGCGTCAGCCTGGGCGATGAGGCGGCACTGTCGGTGTTCGAAGAGGTGCTGCCGCAGGCCCTGAAAGCCGCAGGCTGATCACTCGGCGGCAAGGTCCGATTTTGCCGGACCGACCGCCGGGGCCGGACCCGCAGCGGCGCCCTCGGCAGGGCCAAGGCGCGGCGCGGGTGCGGCGGG